>JAAYRO010000201.1 GCA_012518735.1 Bacillota bacterium | reverse complement strand
TAGTGGGTTTCTAAACGCATAACAATACTACTTATAGGAGGAGAACAAATGTTAAAGAGATCAACTTGGTTGTTGGTATTGGCGGTCCTGTTGGTTTTTGTGGTTACTCCTGTATTTGCTGCTGAGTATGACTTAAATGGGCGAACAATCCGGATCGCTGGTCATGAAGCAGAAGGTATGAAGGCGTACTTTGAGAGTGGTGACGGTCGTGGGCGCATCGAATTAGTGGAGGAAGCCTTTAACGTAAAAATTGAGTTTGTTCCTCTAACGTGGGAAGGCGCTGTTGACAGTATGCTCACCAGCATTATTGCTGGTGATCCAGTGGGTGACTTGTTATTTATCAACAATCGCTGGCTGCCTCAATTAGCAGGTCAAGGTGCTATTCTGCCCCTTGATGATGTTTTGACTGACGAGTATTATGCTAGTCTTCCTGGCTCCCACTCGAAGATGGGGGAACTGTATTCCACCTTCCAAGGAAAAGCCTATGGTATTTCTCTAAATGGTTCGTTCCCTAGGAATATGGATATTGGATCTGGCCAAGGTTGGATTTATAACAAGGCGATGTTAGAAGAAGAAGGTCTAGAGGACCTCTACGAACTGCAGCGCCGAGGCGAATGGACTTGGGATGTTATGAAAGAGTACGCTATCCGTCTTACAAAAGATACGGATGGTGATGGCAAGATAGATCAGTATGGTGTTGGTGGACGCCTAGATCCATGGCCTGTGGAGCAAGAGCTTTTTGCATACGCTAATGGCGGCGGGATCATGAAATATGATGAAAATGGTCGAGCCGTTTACGCCCTAAACGATCCAGCAGCAGTAGAAGCTGTTGAATTGTGGAAAGAATTGGATCAGGTTCACGGTGCCGTAATGGTTGGTGATCTGTACAATGTTCGGGAAGAGTTCAACCGTGGAAACGTAGCAATGTTCCGCTTAGACCTCTTTGGACTGCCCGATCATGCCCAACAGGTAGACTTTGAATATGGTTGGGTGTTTATTCCTAAAGGTCCTCGCGTTGATGATTACGTGAATCCTGTCTGGGGATTTGACATGTTTGTCCTTCCTATCACCGAAAAAGAACCAGAAGCATTGGTTGCTCTCGTGGATATGCTGTTTGAGACTACAGGCAAATATCGGGATCTTGACAACTACGAAGAAGAGTTTGTTGAGTACTTTATGCCATTCGTCCACGATTGGGATTCACTGGATACAATTAGGGATATGCTCAACAAAGCAGTCCTTTGGGACAACATTGATTTAAGTGAAAACGCTCGAATGGCTTTGGTTCGGGCTACTATGGAAAGTGGCAGTGCCCAATCAGAACTGGATGCTATTGCTCCAGAAGTGCAGGCTGCTTTAGATAATCTTTATAACAAGTAAAGGGTCACAGATGAAACCCCCTCCAGCCCTTATGGGCTGGGGGACCCACGATTCATGGAAGGAGGGACTTGGTTGCCTATTTCTCAAATTACCATACCAGCTGTGGAAAAAATGCCGGCTCTACCATCTCCCTTGTTCATTAGGGACTGGCGGCAGGTGGCACTCGATTACGATAGTTTTGTGTTTGATTTTGAACAGCAGGGAGATTTCCTGCCCCTTATTTGGTGGGACAAAACTCACAACAATTTTCCTAGGGATACCTTTGGTCTTTATTCATATGTAGGAAGTATGCATCAAGGTCACGGGGCACATCATGAGGCCATTAACTGTGCCGCGGCAGTGTTAGGCGCTACCCTTGTTGGGATCGATAAGAGCTGTCAACATGGGCACAACTGGGTTTTAATGTGTGAGAACTATTTTAACCGCGATAACGGTGAAAATTTATTCTTAAATCAAACCGTTTCCGAAAGCGGCCGAACCTTTTGGTACGAATTGTTCACTCACCTTTTAATATACGCACTTATAGATTATTATCCTCAGACGGGCCATCTTATTGAGGAGATGGAAATTACCGCTGATATGTGGTATGAAGCAGCTTATGTGATGGCGCAAGAAGAAGACTTTAACTATACGGCATTTGATTTTAAGAGCATGCAACCAGTCTATAATGGACGTTGGCGAGAGCCAGATGGTGCAGCTGGAATCGCTTGGATTCAATACATGGCGTACGTACGCTTTGGTAATCCAAAGTATCTTGAAGCGGCCAAATGGGCTTTGGATTATTTACAAGAACGTACAGCCAATCCTTATTACGAAGTACTTTTGCCCTATGGGGCCATGATCGCGGCTCGGATGAATAAGGAAGTGGGCACAGACTATGATGTGGCGAAGTTCCTTAATTGGTGTTGTGATGGAGATAGTGAATCTAGACCGGGCTGGGGTGTTGTGACAGAGCGCTGGGGTGGTGTAGATTGTCATGGATTAACTGGGAGCCTCACAGATGGAAATGGCTATGCTTTTGCCATGAATTCGTTTCAGCCTGCTGCGGCATTGGTTCCTTTAGTGCGCTATGGGCCGCAGTTTGCCAGGGCTATCGGCAGGTGGATGTTGAACCTTGCAAACAATGCTCGGCTGTTTTACGCCGATTTTCATCCCCATGATCATCAAACCTGCTGGTTCTGGCAGGGAGATCCTAAACATCTTATTCCCTATGAGGGACTGCGGAAAGAGTGGGATGGTAAATCGCCCTACGCCACTGGAGATCCTATTCGATACTCTTGGGGAGCCATTGACTTCTGTCTCTATGCTGGATCCCATGTGGGAATGCTGGGTGGTCTTATGCAGAAGACCAATGTGGAAGGCATTCTCCAATGGGACTGCTTAAAAACTGATTATTTCATGGGAGAATCCAACCCTACATTTTTATACTACAATCCATACCCAGAGGAGAAAAGGGTTGAGATTCCCGTGGGATCTGAGGTCTGTCACCTCTATGATTTGACTGTAGATGATTTTATTGAACGAAATGTGACAGGTCTTTCTCAGATTATTGTGCCCCCAGATACGGCTCGGGTTGTGGTGATTGTACCAGCACAGAGTAGAGTGTATGGCAAGGAGTGACCCTATGAATGTAACAAAAGGAGCAGAACGTGTACAGTTTGTTAAGATCGTTTTTTTCATAGTATTCCTGCTGGTATGTGGAGGGGGGCGAGTTGATGGGGCCCAAAAGGAGATCTATGTTGTGGGTCTAATGCCTGATCTTCCTCATCCACTAAAAATACGGGATTGGGCGCAGGTTGCTCAAAAATATGATGAACTAGTCTTCCATTTCTCTGGTCAGGGCCCATATTTCCCACTCATTCAGTGGGACAGATCCCAACCCAATCTGCGTTATGATTCCTTTTTTCTCCCATCCTATGTAGGTGATTTTAGGCAGCAGGTTGGAAGTCAAGAAGCGGTTACCACATTAGGAGCAGTCGTTGGGGCGTCTCTTGTGGGTGTGGATAAAAGTGATCAAGAGGGCCATAACTGGGTCTTGACACAGAAACAATTTTTCAATCATAGTACAGGACAGAATCGAATTCTCAACTATACGCAGGTATTTGAAAAGCATGTTAAACCATCTTGGTACGATATTTTCCCTGCTATGCTGTTTTTTATGCTGGTAGACCAATATCCTGAAACGGCCGTTACAGAGACAGCCCTCACTGATGGAACGGATGAGATGAGTATGGAGGATATGATGTATGCCACAGCCCGTTATTATCTGGAGGCAGTAGATACATGGGAGTGGGACGATATTCGGGAAGAACCAGATGTTCTTGGGGGAGCTGCTTGGCTTCTTTATATGGCATACCAGAAATTTGGTGAGGAGCAGTTTCTAGAGAGGGCTCTCCAGTGTTTAGAGACACTGACAGCTCTGGATAAGAACCCATTTTATGAGGTTTTACTGCCCTATGGAGCATTAGCGGCAGCAAGAATCAATAGGGAATGGAATGTGTCGGTCAATCAAGAAAAGTTGATCGAGTGGTCCTTTGGACCATCAGATGCTCGGAAAGACTGGGGTGTGCTGACTGAAACATGGGGGATCTATCCTGTTCACGGACTCCAGGGCAGCTTAACAGATGGCGGTGGATATGGATTTTCTATGAATAGTTTTCATATGGCAGGGGCTTTAGCCCCTCTGCCTCGGTATGATTCCCGTTATGCCAAGGATATTGGAAAATGGCTTCTTAATTTAGCCAATAGTGCTCGTCTTTTTTACCCAGCATATCTACCCCTAGATCATCAGTCCAGCCCAGAATGGGCAGAAGAATCTCAAAACGTGGTAGCCTATGAAGGACTGCGGAAGGAGAGCCAAGGTAAGACGCCTTTTGGTACAGGTGATGCGGTGCGTTTCGGATGGGCGGCCACAGATTACGCTCTCTATGGAGCGTCCCATGTTGGCTTTTTGGGCAGTTTGATTGAGGAAACAAACGAACCTGGCATTTTAAAAATCGACGTGTTAGCGACGGATCATTTCCGAGCCCCAGCTTATCCCAGCCATCTTTTTTATAATCCCTATGGGGAGGACAAAACAGTCACGATAGATGTAGGTCCAGGTGCTGTAGATCTTTATGACACTGTTTCTAAGCAATTCATAATGTTTGATGAACAGGGGAGCGTTCAGCTGACTATTCCTGGAAAGACAGCGTCCGTTATTGTATTGGTACCTGCAGACGGTCTCGTGGAATATGTGGGAAATACCATGCTTTTAGATGGAGTGGTTGTGGATTACCAGGTAAATCAAATGGTCATTACAGACCCCAAGCCTTTTCAGTTCCTATCTGGCAAAGTCTCTTTAGAGTTAGATTTCAGTCTTTCTCCCACTTTTGTAATGAAAGATGTACAGGTCTTGCTCAATGGAAAACCAGCAGCTCTAGGAGGGTCTGCTTCTCGTTGGGAGTTAGATACAAGCATGTATCCTAATGGAGAGTATGAGCTGTTGGTTCAGGTCACAGGTGAAGAGGGGGTTTCTCTGCAGGATAGGATACCGGTTCGAATTCATCATGGAATTCTAGGAAGTGTTGATGCTGATGATCTTGCAAATTGGAAACCACTGCTGAAGGCCCCAGCTGAGGTAGAGATACGGGGTAAGATGATTACGTTTAAGAATAATCGCCCTGATTTAGATTGGGTAGGTGTAATAAGTCCCATTCTACATCTGGACCTTGAACAAGAACCTGTGTTAGCTATTGATGGAGTAC
>JAAYRO010000200.1 GCA_012518735.1 Bacillota bacterium | reverse complement strand
TGTGCCTAACAAGATCAAGACTACTTCGTTGTCCCATGACAATTTCCGGAAGCCTATTGCATACCAAAATAGAAATTCTACTAATGCTAGAGAAGCAATCACACCGCCAGAAAATATGTTCTTTCCAAATTTCTCTAAGATATACTCTTGATAGGTGGTGGCAATTCCGTATAATACTGCCGCTCCCAACAAGATGGCCAAGATCCGCAGAACATCCATTTTCCACGCTCCTTAGTTTGTCATCTAGAATCATAACATGGCCACCGATAACGACGGGTAAATAACCAAACTCCATCGATGAGGTTATGTCCCCTTTTCGATGTTGAATACAAATGATGGAAGGCTTATTGATTTTATTGTCAAATATATACAATTAAAACTGTTACGACTTTTATTGATCAAAACTATGTAAGGTAGCAAATTAACGGTCTGTTTGCTAGATAATTTCTGGTTTCTCTGCGTTCTCTGCGAAAGGAGTATGCCCTATGCGTAAGGTATTCATGGTCTTGCTAGTATTATCCCTTCTGGCCGTTCCTTGCAGTGCTCAAGACGGGGTTGCGGTAGACCCTATCAAAGCCCTGGTTTCGCACCTTAAAGCATCGCAGGAGTACGACTATTATGGTTCGTATTGGGAAATGCCCCCTGAAGTTCAAACGTTTTTAGCAATGAGTTTTTGGGAGGATGTGGAACAGTGGGGACAGGCATTCTTCTATCTCCATGATAAGGGTGAAGATTATCCTGTTCTTATGGCGGTAGCAGGTTCTTACCAAGATATCCAGATCTCCCTCTTCCGTTATAATCAACAAAACGATGCTTATGCCCAGATCTCCCAGTACGAGTATTATCGTTATCGGAATTTTACCCGCCCCTATTTTGTTTCCCTCTTGGATCGAGAGTACCCCGAAATCGTTGTTGGCTTAATTGGCAGTGGAGGAATAGGTATGGGTTTTAGTGACTTAGCGATCATTACCTTCCAAGATGGAAAGTTACTACCAATTTGGACCCATACTATGCACGATATTAACCTGAACTGCAATACCTATTTGCGCTATGCCCTTGTCTATCTTTATGCCTCAAACCCTGACCCCGTAATTATAGTTGCAGAACGGGATGCGGTAATCGAACGTAAGGGGAGGACTGACGACACTATCGAAGTGGTTGGTGAAAATATACAGCTGGAGCACACGATTTTTCGCTGGGTACCCGAAATCAATGACTTCGCCATTGGAGAAGGACTTGTTTACGATCATGCCGCGAACCAACCAATTAGGGCCTGGCTTTCTTATTCCAAAGGATTAGTGGATGCATCGGGAAAAAGCTTCGATCACCCAGGGGACAATCAGGTGATTTGGTTCTATAAATTAGACAAACCCCTTGGGCTTTTGGGCCCTACCGACGCTGGTTTCCTCATTATTGATGGCTCTAATTTCGAGATTGAAGTTCAAGGCGAACCTCTGCCCCACCTAACGAGCAGAGTAGAAATCATGCAGGAAGGACTAACCGTTCCTATTGAGGATAACAAAGTAATTCTGAAAAAAGTGCCTTTCAACATCGTGGTACACTTCAGCGAAGATCAACAGCTAGAAATGGTCGCTTCTTTACCCGACAGTGAGTTGACTGTCAGCGTCCAAAAGGGAAGAATACCGCGGGAATTTGTCCCTGATGAACCCATTAATCGGGAAACATTCGCTGGTTCTCCCAATCTATTAGCTCTTAACGAAGCGGAGCATCTAGAAAGGTGTTACTCCTGGAGACCTTTCGCTGCCCATTCTCCATTCGACCGAGAGTTTCAAGACACTTCAGGACTTCTTGTTGGGGAATACCTAGTAAAAAGAATCTTAATGCCTGGTCAAACAGTCTACACACCCATACGGGAGTTTTCAGGTGACCACATTAATCTAGTCTGGATCTTTAAGGATCTGGACGGCCAAAACAGTTATTTGCTAGCTGATACATTGAACTTCCTGACTCTGGAATTTGAATCTAAGGATTAGATAGTAATATACCGATACCGGTATAATGTCAGCATTATTCCGATATCGGTATAATAATCGTTTGCTGCAGAAGTGGATGCTGATTTCCCTGCCCCACTATACAAACACAGTTTTCTTTGTATTAGATGATTCAATACTAGCAAAGATAGCCCTCATAGCATCTAGAGCTTTTTTACCTGAAAGCTCACTTTCCTTATCTTCCAAGACACTTTCTATAAACTCAT
>JAAYRO010000199.1 GCA_012518735.1 Bacillota bacterium | reverse complement strand
GATCAGAGATCAAACTTGTAAGACCATGGAACACATACGATTTTCATGACTACATTTTTATAAACTTTGGTACTCCGGAACATCTCACTTATCCCCTTCCGGATGAACGGGATACAGTGATAGAGTTAGAGTTAACGGAGGGAGATGGATGTACAGGATCCTGATTGTTGAGGATGATAATACCATATCTTCTATTATGGAGGATAAACTTAAACAGTGGAGTTACGAACCAGAACGAGTCTTGGATTTCAAGAATGTGTTGTCCCATTTTACAGCCTTTAAACCCCATCTTGTCCTTTTAGACATCAACCTGCCCTATTATGACGGTTTTTACTGGTGCTCTCAAATTCGGCAGTTATCGAGTGTTCCCATTATTTTTATATCTTCAAGGGATACAGACAATGATAAAATTCGGGCCATAACCCAAGGGGGAGACGATTACTTAGAAAAGCCTTTTTCCATGGACCTACTCGTTGCCAAAGTCCAAGCAGCTTTGAGGAGAACGTACGCTTACAGTGATCAGACTCTAAATGTTCTGCAGTACAAAGAGCTTATTCTAGATACGGAGCGCCTACAGATTCACAATCATGACAAGACAGTCGATCTGACTCCTAATGAATCCCGCATCCTTGCAGTGTTAATTCGAAACGAAAATAAGGTTGTGAGCCGCACGCGGCTTATGAGGGCTTTGTGGGATGATGAGAGTTTTGTAGATGATAACACTCTTACCGTCAATGTGAATCGCCTTCGTCGAAAGCTGGAGGCGATTGGTTTAGAAGATTATGTTAAGACAATAAAAGGTGAAGGGTATAGTTTACAATGAACTTCTTTGAATACTTAAAAGAACGATGGCTCACATTTTTATTTCTATCCGCTGCTTTCTTCTTCGCTTGGGTAATCTATAAACTAGATATAGGGTTCAGCCTCACCCCATCCAACGCTCGTTATATTGGTGTAGGTTGGTTGGTGCTGTTTCTTGTTTTTGTAGGGGTGGACTATGGTGTGATGCGGTATCGGTTGGGCAAGCTTGCTTATTACTGCCAATTTCAAGCCTTGTCCGATGATCTAGAACAGTTCATCTATCCCGTGGACAAACACCATGCAGGTCTTTTTCATGATCTAGCAGTAGAGTATGAGCTTTATAAAGGGGAGATCCGCACCAAGTCTTCGGAACGATTGGAGTTCATTACAAAATGGCTTCACGATGTGAAGGTTCCCATCGCGGCGGCAAGACTAATCCTAGATGAACAGGAAAACCAACTACCAGAAGGAGTTTATCAAACCCTTGACCAAGAGCTGTTTTCCATTGAAGAAGCTATGGAGAAGGTTTTTTATGAGATGAAAGCGGGCAGTCTTTATGAGGATTATAAAATTGCCAGAGTGGAGACAAAACCCCTTATTGCTAATTCTCTCAAAGGATACTCTAATCTTTTCAGCTACAAGCGGTTGGAGCTCTCTTTGGTTGGGGAAAACCATGAAGTTTTGACAGATGAGAAGTGGAGCGGCTATATTCTTTCTCAGATTATATCCAATGCAGTAAAATACACCCCTACAGGTGGACAAATCAGTATTAGTACCGAAAGAAACGATAACAAGACCACCATTGCTATCAAGAATACTGGACAGGGAATATCCACCAAGGACATAGGGCAGGTTTTTAACAGGGGCTATACATCATCGGACTATCGTGGGGGAGGTAAAGCCACAGGTTATGGCTTGTATCTCGCAAAGAAGCTCAGCGATAAATTAGGTCATGAACTAACAGTTCAATCTGAATACGGTCACTATGCTGTGTTCTCCTTAACCTTTGTTGAGGTCCCCACCATTCATCAAGTGACAAAAATGTAAGAATCTAAACCTAGATTGTAAGCCTATTCGATTGGGCTTCCGTTCTGTGGAGGTTATAATTATCTCATCAACGTTTGATGGGGGTAATACGAATGCTACTTTTGAAGGTGGAAAATATCAGCAAGATATACGGAACAAAGAGAGGTGCCAAACAGTATGAGGCTCTGAAGCGGATCAGTTTTGAGGTCCATGAGGGAGAGTTCATTGGTGTCATGGGTGCTTCTGGATCGGGGAAAACGACTCTTCTCAATATACTAGGAAGTATTGATCGTCCAACGAATGGCCGATTTATGCTTGATGGTGCAGATATTACTGCCCTAAATAAGCGCCAGCTGGCTCAGCACAGGATTGAAAACATCGGCTTTATCTTTCAGGACTACAACCTATTAGAAACCATGACGTTAAAAGAGAACATTATCTTACCCCTTGCACTACATGGCTGTAAGGTCCAAGTGATGGAGGAGAGACTCCGTAAGTTAGGCGGGGATTTAGGTATTTTGAGTATCTTGGATAAGTATCCTTACGAAGTGTCCGGTGGTGAACAGCAGCGAGCGGCTGCCTGCCGTGCTCTTATTACCAATCCGAAGATGATTCTCGCAGACGAACCTACAGGCAATCTCGATTCTAGGTCAGGACGAGCCCTATTAGAGCTACTAACTCAGATTAATCGAACTTATGGAACAACCATTCTTATGGTAACCCATGACGTATTTGCCGCGAGTTATTGTCAGAAGATCATGTTTATTCGTGATGGGGAGATTTACCATGAACTGTATGCTGGTGACGATAAGCAGAAATTCTTTGATTCCATCATTGATGTCATGAGTGTGTTGGGTGGTGAGAAACAGTGAAACTTACCACTCTCGCTGTTCGCAACATTAAACGGAACTTCTCCAAGTATGTTATGTACTTCTTCACATTGAGCTTTAGTGTGTTTACCGTGTATTCATTCCGGGCTTTGATTCAAAACCAGTATGTGAATGCTGCTATGACCTACGATGTCCGGTATCGGACCATGTTGGCCGCTTTTGGCGTGATTATATTCGTGTTTGTCATGTTTTTCTTAATCAGTTCTAATGCTAGTTTCATTCGAGCTAGAAAAAAGGAAATTTCTATGTACAGCTTGTTTGGTATGAGTAATGGGAAAATCGGTAAACTTTTGTTTACCGAAACCATGTTTGTAGGTTTAGCTGCACTTGTTGTGGGAATAGGGGCAGGGGTCTTTTTTTCCAAGTTGATCGCCATGATTCTGCTGGACATTACCTTAGCAGAGTTTACTGGTGATATTGCTTTTACAATAACCCCGCAGGGGGTCTATCTCACAGCCATACCTTTTCTCTTTATTTTCTGTGTCATGGGCTTATCTGGTTTACGAGTAATTAGCAAATTTGAGTTGGTGGACTTGTTCAAGGCAGAGAAAGTATCAGAAGGTAAATCGAAGGGATCTATTTTAGTCTTAATCCTATCGCTCACGCTCATTGGGACAGGTTATTATCTTGCAGCAACCAGCGGCAGCGATGTGATTATTGGTGCTGCCATACCCATTCTTATACTGGTCATTGTAGGTACCTATTTGTTCTTTTGGGGTGGGCTGCCTAAGGTTCTCAGTTGGATGAAGAAGCGCAAGACAAAATATTACCGGGGCCAGAACCTCATTGCAGTATCGGCTTTAGCTCATCGGATGCGGTCCATCGGGTCCACCATGGCTACCATAGCCGTTCTATCCGCAGTAGCTACCACAGCTGTGGCAACAGGCTTTAATCTGTACCAGAATATTGAGAGAAATACGTATGGAATTCTAGGTTATGATCTGTACTTCTATGGTGGACAGGAAGAACTGTTAGATGATGTATTCAGTGCCTTTGAAAGCTACGACGTAGAGCTGATTGGTGATTACACAACAGAGCGCTTGCAGGTAAAACCTAAAAATAACATTCTGGCATTTGATGGTAATGTGGAATATTACAACCCCGAACAGGACTACTTCCGGGTTTATTCCCAGTCAGTCTGCAATGAGCTGCTGGCTCTCTCAAGAGTTAACTCAAAGCCAATACAGATCAAGGAGGGGGAAGCGGCCTATGTTCGATCCTTCTGGAGCAATGTGCCTGGCATGACCGAGGAGATTGAAAGAGCCATTATGGCGGAGCCTCTGCAGTTTTCTAATCAAGAGATTCGTGTAACGTCTTTCTTAGATGCTTCTTTCATATCCTTCGGGGCTGTCCATACTATTGTACTCAATGACGCCGACTTTACAGAGCTTATGGCAGCTGGAGACATTATGGGTGTAGACTCATCAGGAGAACCCTTTGATCAGGTGACGGTCTTTAAGTACAATAACGCTCTTAAGGCGGGTAAGTTCAACCGTAAAGTGAACCAGATTCTCTCAGGTAATGTAGGCAAGTATCGCTCAGCATACAACCACTATACAGAATCTCTTGAGACCTTTGGTCTTGTGTGCTTCATTGGGTTCTTCATGAGTGTAGTGTTTATTCTAATGACTGCCAGCCTTTTGTATTTCAAACAGATAATGGCTGCAGAAGAAGAGCGGCATCAATATGAGATGCTGAGAAAAATTGGGATGGATAGTCAAGTGGAACGACGAGTGATTACTAAGAGGCTGCTGCCAGTTTTCTTCATTCCCCTAGTAATAGGAATCTTACACAGCATATTTGCCATGAAAACGGCAGACACTATCGTCTTTTCTAATATGATTGCTGCGGAGAATTCTTATTTAGTAGTGCTCGCTTTTTCCGGTATTATGTATGGTATTTATGCCATTGTGTATGGTGTGTTTTACTTCATTACGAAGCGGCAGTACACTCGTATTGTTGGTTAGAGAGTTGTGGAGGTCCACTTGTGCGCCTCCACTTTTTCTACACTGCTCAAGGCGTTCTAAAGAAATCCTTCACATCAATGTGATAAATACGGTATAATGGTAGGGTAGACTTATGCATCCTCTGTGAAATTGGGAGCCCGCTGCCGCAAAGTCAACCGTATTAACTACTAAGGAGGATTTTTCATGCTAAAAGATCTACTAGGCACCTTTAAAAGTTTAACCCCTATTGTACTTGGCTTACTCTTATTTCAACTCGTTATTCTCAGGAGTCCTTTAGATAAACCGAAGTCTTTCGTTGGAGGCTATTTTCTGAGCTTGGTTGGCCTTTTCCTTTTTCTAAAAGGAATATCCCTCTGTCTCATACCACTGGGAGAATCGGTTGGCGCGAACCTGCCAGTTATAGATAATAAAATTCTGATTGTCGCCATTGGATTTCTTTTAGGTTATCTTTCGACCCTCGCTGAACCAGCCCTGCACGCCTTGGCTATGCAGGCTGAGGAAATTTCAGTGGGCGCCTTACCCAAGCAGGTGCTTATTCAGGCAGTGGCCATTGGATTTGGTACAGGGATGGGGCTGGGTATAGCAAAGATCTTGTTTCAAATATCTTCCACTAGAATCATTATCCCTCTCTTGGTAGTCACCATCGTTTTAACCTATTTTGCCCCAGAAGCTATTGTGGGCATCGCGTTTGATTCAGCCAGTGCTACTACAGGTCCCATTAACATTCCCATTAATATGGCAGTGGCCATTGGCCTTTCTAAAGCTGTTGCTCTTAGTGACCCTTTACTGGCCGGTTTTGGACTGGTCGGACTTACTTCAGTAGGGGCCGCTATTTCGGTTCTCATTATGGGTATTATTGTTAAAATGTGACGAGTCATGGGATTATGAAAGGGGCGTTTTGCAGATGCAGTTTACAGCCATCTTTGTTGTGGTTGAAAGGGGAAAAGCTGAAGGGATAGTAGAAGAAGCTAAGGAAGCGGGAGCTTCTGGCGCTACCATCTTCTATGGTCGGGGAACAGGAGAAAAGGAGTTTAAAAAGTTCTTCAACCTGCATATTGAATCATCGAAAGAAGTTATCTTTATTCTTACCGAAGAGGATAAGCAAGAACCAATTATCGATGCTTTAGTCAGAGCGGGGAAACTTGACGATCCAGGCACTGGTATCCTTTTTACAGTACCAGTTAATCACATTATGGGTTTACATCACAGAAAAGATTTGACTACTTAGGGTGGTATGAAGCACCACTGCATAAAGGCCTTCTTAGGAG
>JAAYRO010000198.1 GCA_012518735.1 Bacillota bacterium | reverse complement strand
GGGATGCTGGCTGCACTGTCAGTGACGATAGCGATCCGATCCATTTTTTCCACCTTCCTTGTCGAGGGATCTTTCTTATTTCTATACCACCAAATATGTTATTCTCCTTCTTTATAAGTGGGAAAGGATGTGAAAATAAAAAGAGGCTCATTAAGCCTCTTTCTTAAAATCGCTATTCTAGAATCTCTCGCAAGACCCGACCTTCAATTGTTTCGGGTATCTCTATTCCCATAAGGTGAAGAATGGTAGGGACAATATCAATAGTGCGGATGCCGCTTTCCCCTTCAATAACGAGATTTCCTTTAACACCAGGACCTTTTATTAAAATAGGTACAGACTGCTGATAGATGCTGGAGTGACCGCCAATTTCTTTAGCTGCCAGTCCGTAGCCATCTTTCAGATTAATCCACAAATCCGCTGTGTCAGGATGCATACCTTCTTCTGCAATTTTCTCTTGAGTCCATACAGAATCTACGCCAGGAATGGCCAGCAGTTGGTTAATGAGCATTTCTTCCTGCTCAGCTGTAATAGGATTCTTGTAAATTACGGCTGCTCCCGTCACCATATGGTACCATAGAAGGTCTGTATCATCAGAAGGAGAGACCCCTTTTTCTAAGTATGCCGTTTTGAGACCAGGAACCTGGAGGGCGTTTGCCACAGCTGAACCCAATCGTTTGCCTTCCTCAATATGGGTCATTCCATGATCACCAGTGACGATGATGAGGGTATTATCGTACACATCTTCTTTCTTAAGGGTGTTTATGAGCTTGCCAAAACTCCGATCGGCCCTTTTCATCGCTGCAGCCATTTCAGTGCTCTTAGAGCCTCGCTGGTGTCCAACGGCATCAGGTGTTTGTTCAATGAACACTAACAAAGTTGGTCTGTCCTTTTTAAAACGCGTATTAACAGTGTTCCATCCACCTGTAATATCTTCATCTGCCCCTTTATACATCATAAAATGGTTGACGGACATGGTGGAATAACCAGCTTCTTGGAACAGCTCTCCAATGTTAGGAACGGTGTATTCCCGGGGACTTTCTCGTCGAATGTTTAGTTCCCGGTCATAGTACACATTATTAGGTACACCGTGTGTTTTGGGATAGTTTCCTGTAATTAGGGAGGTCATAGCCGCTGTAGTTGCAGCAGGCATAATGGTTTTCGCATTTCTTACCCAAACTCCCTCTGTGCCTAGGGCCTCCAAGTTTGGAAGCCCGTATTCAAAGTAATAAGGATCGAATCCATCAATAATAACAAAGACTACATGTTCTGGTGCTTGTACTGTTGCTTGAACCGCTTCTACATCGTCTGTTAAGTACTGGGGAAATGGGGAGAACTCTAAAAGCTCCGCGATTTTATGTGCAATATCGGTTAGGTGTTGGGTGCCAGAGAACCTTTCACTGCCTGGTCCATAGGCATAAACTGGGACCATTACACCTGTATGATCAGTTAGAAGCCATTCATGATTGACCCGTGAACCATCTGGTGTACCGCCTGTAATGGCAAATCCACCGGTCTCATGGTCAGCTGTTACAATAACCAGGGTATCATCACGTTCGCGGGCATAGGCGAGGGCGGCTCCTACAGCTTCGTCAAAAGCGGCAGTGTCGCCAATTACTTCTTCTGTCAGATTGTGGTGACTCCCTTTATCGATCTTGGAGCCTTCTACCATTAAGAAGAAACCTTCTTCATAGGTATCCAACAGCTCAATGGCCTTAGTGGTCATCTCAGCTAGTGACGGTTCATTGGGGAACTTTTCAATATCATAACTCATATCCCCTAAAGAGAACAGACCTAGGATGTTTTGTCCTTCTTCTGGTTCAAGAGCCAGAAGGTCTTCTTTGTCACTAATAAAGGTGTATCCTTTGTCTATGGCTTGTTGAATGAGACTGTTTTTTCTTGGCTGTCGTGTGAAAGGATTGGCTCCAAAGACTTCAAGACCGCCGCCAAGTAAGACATTTACATTGGATTCAATGACTTTTTCAGCAATTTCTCTTTCAGATGAGCGGCTGGAAACCTGTACAAGGTAAGCGGCGGGTGTTGCGTCAATGAGCTTGCTTGTAACGGCAGCGCCCGTTCCCATACCTCGCTCACGTGCCAGCAGCATAAGACTCTTAAGCTCCTGATTATCTGGTGTGGTTGCGATCCGTCCGTTCTCGGTTCGCACTCCTGTAGCCAAAGCAGTACCGGCTGCAGCAGAGTCTGTTACTAGACTGGATAAACTGCTGTTGCGAGCAAAGCCTGTAATGGGCATTGTATCCATATTTAGGACCTCATCGGGTGAGCCTTGGCTGATACGGGCGGCTGTAATGTGGCTGAGTCCCATGCCGTCCCCAATCATGATAATCACATTTCTGACCTGTCCATTTGCCGATGCAATAGGGACAATGGCCAGTAATAGGAAGACAGTAATAAGAGTGAGGGCGCGAATATGACGGTTCTTATGAATTTGCATTGAATCTCCTCCTATTCTTTTAGTCCAGACATGGCAATGCCTTCTGTAAAGTATCGTTGATTAAACAGGAACAAGATGATCACAGGTAGTACTGCCATGGTTGAAGCTGCGTAGACTAAGTTTGGAAACGACTGGTACTGTCCATTAAACAGTGGAATTGCGAGAGATAGGGTACGCAGTCGATCACTGTTAATCATTAACAGAGGCCAAATGTATGCATTCCAATTCCCTGTAAACGTAAAAATGGTTAAGGTAGCCAACGCTGGTTTGGTTAAGGGCATAATGATCTTTGCATAAATCCCGAACTCGCTGCTGCCGTCAATCCTAGCTGCATCCAGTAAGTCATCGGGGATTGTCATACAAAACTGCCGCATCATAAAGATTCCAAAAGCACTGGACAGGCTTACTACAATCAGACCTGTAT
>JAAYRO010000197.1 GCA_012518735.1 Bacillota bacterium | reverse complement strand
GAACGCCTCCTCGATCCTTTGTATTAGAACCATAAGAGCATTAAGGATTGGATGATCCCAATTAGGAATCCTACTACCGCACCAAATAGTTCAATATAGCGCAGCTCAGTCTTGGCAATCTTGAACACCAAATTTTCTAATTGTGATAAATCAAATGATCGTATCTTATCTTCTACTAGTTGTCCTAGTAATCCGCTGGTTTGGAGCTCCTCACTAATATTGTCTCCTAGCTGTAAAAACAGGGTGTCTATTTCCTTACCTACTAGATCTTCCAGATAGTGTTTTACTGCATCCTTAGCTTGCTCAGGAATAAACCTAGGTAAGAATCGGCTGATTTTCCCTTCAATATTCTCACATATTAAATAGGTCACCTTTTGGCGCATTTCCTCTGTGTTTACCGCATCAATCAAGTCTTGGATAGGTAGTAGGTCGTCATTTAGAACTTGACCAATACTTTGTGCTATATCCCCTTGGCGTTTTGGAAGTACACCTAGAAATTCAAATTTCAAGAGGGGGATCTGAATGGGCCGTCGAGGCCAAAACAGCATTTTGATGGCGATAACATTTGTTCCCCAGCCAATGAAAGCTGCAATAATCGGCATAGCAATTATTTCCCAATGCATGTCCATTACCCCTAAGTATCAGTTTTGTTTACTATCGTGTCCCATTTAGTATAACTGAATATGAATGAAATGCAACAACAGTATGGCAGTGGAGGATTTAGTTGTCCGTGAACGAAGAGTATAGCGAAGGGGGCGTTTGCTTGGCTCTGTGGAAATTCTTGACAGTTTTCTTGGTTTTTGCTGCTCTTCTATTCGAAACAAAACCAGTATATACCCTTGCATATACGTTTATGGTCTTGTTCTTTTTTTCCCGTCGGCTGCAGCAGTCTTGTGCTGATCAGCTCAAGGTAGTTCGAAATGCTTCCACAACGCACTTGTTTCCAGATGATCAAGCCACGATCGAAATTCGACTAGAAAATCCGTCATGGCTTCCCTTTGCTTGGGTTTCGGGAGTTGATGGAAAACCGACTGCTTTAGATGGAGGGAAGAGAGATAAGTGGGTTACTGCTCTTCCCCCTCGTGGTATGGCCACTGCTTCTTACCAGATTACTGCTGCCAATCGGGGTGTGTATGTCCTTGGTCCTTTAGATATTTCCGTAGGAGATTTCTTTGGAATAACAACACAGTCTTATCGTGTTGAAGATTATCAAACAGTTGTGGTGTATCCTACAGTTTGTACTCTAACGGATCTTGCTTTACCTTCCCGTCTTCCTTTCGGTCATGCTCGGGCTCAGCAGAAGATTTACCCAGATCCTTCTCGTTTGGGCGGTGTTCGCCCTTATGAGCCTGGCGATCCTCTGCGATCTATTCATTGGAAGGCTACTGCTCGAGAACGCAACCTTCAGGTAAAACAGTTTGAACATACCGTCACTATTACCACAATGATCTTGTTGAATCTTGATGAACGAGATTACGATGTACATTCGTTTTATGTTGATACGGAATTAGCTATTACGACCGCGGCTTCATTAGCGGCCCATATTATAGGCTTAGGCGAGGAATGCGGCTTGGCTAGCAATGGAGTGTTTACTCGTCATGCTGTTGATGAGTTAGATGATTCCTACCGTCATGATGGCGTTTTACGAATCTCTCCCCGGAAGGGGTACTCTCATTTAATGAGCATATTCACAGCCTTAGCAGGCGTAGAATGTCAGTCTTCCCATGGGTTTTCTGAACTTATTGACGACTTAGGACGACATTACAGTTTTGGGTCCTTGTTTCTTTTGGTTGTTCCAGTTGATACAGGAGCCATAGTTGACAAGGCACTGAATTTGACGAAACTAGGTTATCAGGTTCAGATTTTCGTAGTAGGGACTAAGGTTATTCACCGCCATCTGCTGCAGCAGCCAGCACATGCCAGTCTGCAGATGTTTCAAGTAAAACAGGATACGAAGCTCAATTTTGTTCAGCCTAGATAAAGGGGGGTGTACGAGTATGAAGCTAAAGCATGTGGTCCCAAGTTTGGCAGCACTTTTTAGCTTTTCTGTGGTGAGTTTAGTTGGTCAGTATATTTCCCTATTGTATGGTGGGTGGACATTCCCAGTTTGGCTTTTTGCAGTTATTTTTTTGGTTTCATTTGAGAGTGTTTACTTCTCTGCTTTTTTCTTGTCACCCCGTACACCCATCACTGTTCGATTGCTGGAGGTAGGCAGTGCGGTGGGCGCTGTTTATGTCATAGTTCGCCTGACCCTCTCTCCTCTCGCATATGAATGGTTTGAGCTTTCCCAGGCCATCCGTGATCCCTATGTAATTCTGCCCGCTCTGCTAACTCTGGCTGCTTGGTTTATGGCTGGCGGATATGGACAGCAGTTCACTGTCATTCACAAATTGGGAGATCAGCTCGGAGATGCTTCTGCCTCCACTGTAAGTTGGGAATACGAATCACTAGAGAGTAGAGATTATGGGGTGACTATGGCCATTGAATACTTTTTTTGGCGTTTATTTGGATATGGATTTTTAATTGGAGTATTAGCTATCGCAGCGTCTCGGAGTGGGGTGGTGGATGATTTATCGAGAGGTTATAGATTGGGATTAGGAGTGTTGGGGATAGGAGGTCTTAGTGTTGGCCTCATCCTTCAAGGAGCAGTATATCTTTTCAGGTTAGAAACCATTTGGTCTTATACAGGTACAAGAGTGAGTGAAGGTTTTCAGAAAGATTGGTTTAAGAATCTTGCCATATTTGTTATTGCTGTTGTGGGAATTGTCTCGATTGCGCCAGTAAATTATTCTCCTATTACGTATGATAGATTGTCCCAGTGGGCCATAGGTCTTTTCCAAGGAATGGATCCCTTTACAGTAATTGAAGGTGACTTTCAGCCTGAGTCTCCTCCCCATTCAAACGAAGAAATGGTGGAGTGGGGGATTGGGGAAGAAGAACCGTCCTTCTGGTTTGCTCTTGTAATGTTTCTGTATTTTCTTGTGGTGGTAGGAGGAATAGCTCTCCTTGTTTTACTTGCTGTTGGATTTTTCCTGGTTATGCTGGCTAAAGACGAGTTGGATAAGCTCAAAGGTATGCCTCAGCTTGCGGTTCGTATTTACCGAGCCTTTACCGCAGCAGTTTGTGGAGGGTTAATGGCTCTAAGAGACTTATGGGGCCGAGGGAAAAATGTTCTCAGAAGATACACATTTTCTCCAACGGACACATTATCTGCTGAACGAACTCATAAAGCAGGGAAAAAGCGAGGGCCTTCTGGCCCAGTGCTGCATATTCGGCAGATGTTTCAAAGAATAGTTCGGACTGGCAGGGAGGTAGGGATAAGAATGGGTCCTGGACAAACCCCGCAGGAATACGGGGAACTGCTGCGGGAAAAGCTTCCTTCTGTGAATACAGAGATTCAATTTTTCATCCAGTCCTACAATGAAGTGCGTTATGGTAAGCGCATGGTCGAGCCCGAATGGAAGGAACGTGTAATGGAGCAGGGCCAGGAGATCGTACGGCAGATTAAGGCATGGGGTAAGGAGGAGCAATAGTGTCAAAAACAGATGTAGATTCGGTTGCTCGTTTTGGGGGCGACGTTTTAGAAAACATTTCTCGAGTAATGGTTGGTAAACAGAAAGAGATAAGAACACTGCTGGTTGCTTTACTCAGCGAAGGGCACATTCTCTTAGAAGATGTGCCTGGGGTGGGTAAGACGATGATGGCTCGTGCTTTAGCCATATCCATCGGTGGTACTTTCAGTAGGATTCAGTGTACTCCCGATCTGCTCCCGTCAGATATTACAGGTGTTTCTATTTTTGATCAGAAGCGAGGCGATTTCGTTTTTCGTCCAGGTCCTATTATGGCCCAAATAGTCTTAGCTGACGAGATTAATCGAGCCACACCCCGTTCTCAATCGAGTTTGTTGGAATGTATGGGAGAAGGTCAAGTAACGGTGGATGGTAAGACATATCGATTAGAGCGGCCTTTTTTAGTATTAGCCACACAGAACCCTGTAGAGTACGAAGGAACATTTCCCCTACCTGAGGCTCAGCTCGATAGGTTCTTTCTCCGTTTACACCTCGGTTACCCGACTTTAGAAGAGGAGAATATCATTCTCCAGCGCCTGCAGGGACTCCATCCTATTGAAAGCCTAGAGGCTTGTTCAACTCCCGAGCAAGTTCGCACTCTGCAAGAAGTGGTTACGAAAGTGTTCGTAGAAGATTCAGTGCGGGATTATGTAGTACGGCTGACACAAAGCACGCGCAGTCATTCCCATGTACAGTTGGGTGCAAGCCCACGTGGGTCACTTGCTCTGATGCGAGCAGCTCAAGCATGGGCCGCCCTCGAAGGTCGAGATTACATTCTGCCAGATGATGTAAAGAAGATGGCTCCTTGGGTTTTAGCTCATCGGATAGTATTGAAGCCAGAGAGTCAACTGCGCGGCTTAACTTCGGAGGATGTCATTTCCGAACTGCTGCACACAGTTCCCGTACGGGCTGAAGAGGATGGTGATGGGAAATGACTATTAGTTTCATCCACTGCAGCGATCTCCACTTAGGGTATAACCAATTTGGTTTGGAGGAGCGGTTTCTAGACTTCGGACGTACTTTTTCTCACATCGTAAATGATGCTGTAGCACGGGAGGTAGATTATTTTCTAATTGCAGGCGACTTCTTCAATAAGCGGACGATCAATTCCCGGACCCTTTTACAGGCAATTGATGGTCTGGAACGGCTGAAGGGTGCTGGTATTGAAGTTATTGCTATAGAAGGAAATCATGATAAGGCTCCCTATGAAGATAGGGACTCGTGGATGCACTTTTTAGGAGAACGGGGATATATCCATTTGCTGAAACCTACTATTCGAGATGGTAAGTTGGTGCTGGATTCAAACAACGTTCTCTGTTTCCCCAAAATCCGTTTTGTAGGGTTAGGGTATTTCGGTTCTATGACAGAAAGGCGCCTTAAGGAATTGAGTGAGCTTCTCAATCCCAGCGAGGATTTTACAGTGCTGCTTCTTCATTCTGCTGCCGATCGGCTGCTTCACCTAGGAGGAGTTCCATTTGAAGCATTTGCCGGTTTAGAGGGAGTAGTGGATTATGCAGCTATGGGTCACGTGCATGAACGGTATGAGATTGATGACTGGATCTACAATCCAGGAGCTCCAGAGTGTTGGGACTTAGGTGAAGCCCATAAGGAAAAGGGATATTATCATGTTGTTATTTCAAATGGAGAAAAAACAGTGGAACATATTCCCAGTATTCGCCGTCCGATCTGTGATATCGAGCTCGACTTGTCAGGGACGTTCACCCTTGAGCAAGTATATGACAAATGTCTCCAAGCTGTTCTTGAAGGCTGTGCTGAATCAGATGATGGGGTCATTATACGCCTGGTAATTTACGGTCAGGTGACCTTTAACCCATTGACTATTGATCAAGCCCGTCTTGCGGAGGAGATTCATAATGCTGTTTCCCCTGTTCATGTAGAAATTATTAATCAAACGATTCAGGAAGGTTACGATTTTGATTCCTTCGATGCAAAACTAGATCGAGCGGTTCTAGAAGAACGGGTGCTGAAGGGTCTGGCATCCAGTTATTTCAGTTCCCGGTTTGAAATAGACGACCGTTTCTTGGACGAAATCGTACATGCAGCACGGAGTATTAAGGCTCTTGCCATCTCTAATGATGAGCAGGGTATGACAGATGCTGTGCAAGCGTTGGCGAAGGAATTGCTTAAGAGGAGTCCACTTCCTGCAGATGAGAGTCAAGGAGGTGCTGCAGGTGAAAATCTATGAAGTGCGCTTGATTAATGTGAAAAGCTATGAAGACGCAGTACTTTCCTTTCAACCTGGGATCAATTTCATCTCAGGGATTAATGGGGCTGGCAAGACCACAGTAATTGAGAGCATAGGTTACGCTTTGTTTAACTATAATCCATATGGCTTGAAACAGCTTTTACGAGAGGGTGCCAAGAGTGGTGAAATACAGGTTGTCATAGAAGCACAGGATGAGAGGCTGTATCGGATTATTCGGCGGTTTACAGCTAAGTCCAGCACTAAGTGGGAAGTGTGGGATGAAGAATCAGATACACTCCTTGACGACTTACACGGTCATAATGATGTAACTCTATGGATTAAACAGAATATTGGGGTAGATGAAGATGACAATCTGCAGGATTTGTTTCAGCAGGTCATAGCTGTCCAGCAGGGTTTATTTACTATTCCCTTTCTAGATACGCCAGCAGAGCGGAAGAAGACATTTGATGCAGTTCTAAAGGTGGAAGGGTATCGACAGGCATTCGAACGAATGCAGCCTATCCAGCGTTTCTTTGCATTTGAAAAGGAACACCTTGAGGAGTCTATTGATACGCTGAACCGCGTCCTTGCAGATCTCCCTGATGTGGAAGAGCGGATAAAACAAGAAAAGGCTAGGCTTAAGGCCAATGAGAAGATTTTTATGGAGCAGGGAACTAAATTAAAAGAGGTCAATACTTCTCTAGAACATATGAGAGAACTGAAGGAGACTTTAGATTCCTTAACCCAGTCTATTGCTCTTTACGAGGCTCAAATTAACGGAACCCAAAATCAGATTTCGGCGTTGACCAGTGATCTTAAAGATGCAGAACAAGCCCGTCAGATAACCAAGAAGCATGCACCTGCTTTTGAGAGGTACAATCAACTTCAGGGCGAGCTGAACCGTCTTGATAGTGAAATGAAAGATAAGCGGAAGCTTGAGACCCAAGTCGTTCAATTGGACAAGACCATTTCTACCCATAGAGCTGCTTTACAAACGGAGATTCGCTCCATAAAAGAGGACAAGGTACGATTAGAGGCGCAGCTGAAAGAGCTCTTAATAAAGGAAGAAGGGAAAGAGCAGGAAAAAGCGTATTGGAAGGGAATTATAAAGAAAACCAGTTCGTGGACAAAAGTTTCAAAACCTTGGAGCAGTATTCTTACGTCTTTAGAGGAATGGATTCGCAGGCATCACAGCAGTATAGATCAGGCTGTTCAGTTAAGGCAGCGTGCGGCCGATTTAGAACGGGAAATTGAAGACTTGAAAGAAGATACTAAGGATTTGGCCAAATGGGAGCAGTTAGAAAGAGAGCTTGCTGCAGATCTGCAGATAGATAAAGTACGTCAAATGCAAGCTCAAAAACAAGCAGAAATGGAAGCTCTCCTTCGCAATCAAGACTACTTAATGAAGGGCCTTTGTCCGATTATTCAGGAATCCTGCCCAAGCGAGGAAGCTGCTGGGGGACTAGACGAGTTCTTCCATGAGCAGCGGGCGGAGCT
>JAAYRO010000036.1 GCA_012518735.1 Bacillota bacterium | reverse complement strand
TCTTCATTGGCCCCTCGACTATCTTCTGGAATTACACCGCCTCGGTATTTACCAGTAAGAACGCCTTGAGCTAGAGGGGAAAACACTACCTGCCCAATTCCGTATTTTTCACTCACAGGAATGACTTCTTTTTCTATAGAACGGTTGAGGATGTTATACTCCGGTTGATTTACAATAATTCGATCGAGAAGATACTGATCAGCAACAGCTACAGCCTCTTCAATTTGGGCCGCAGTCCACATACTTACACCAGCATACAGAATCTTTCCCTGGCGGATCAGATCATCAATAACGCGGAGGGTCTCAACAACAGGTGTTTCAGGATCATAGCGGTGACAGTAAAAGATATCAACATAATCCAGCTCCATCCTGCGCAGACTCTGATGAACCTGCTCGAAGACGTGCTTTCTGGACAAGCCCCGATCATTGGGTCCATCGCCCATGGGCCAAAATGCCTTGGTTGTAATAACATAAGACTCCCGGGGATAAGAACGAAGAGCTTTTGCCATTACTCGTTCCCCTTCGCCCCGTTCGTAAACGTTAGCTGAATCAAAAAAGTTAATCCCTAAATCATACGCTCGCTGAATAGTTCGAACCGCAACATCGTCTTCAACAGTCTTACCATAAGTAAGCCAGCTCCCTAAGCTGATGGCACTGACCTTTAATCCTGAACGACCTAAACGACGATACTTCATCTTCCAACACCCTCTTTCTCATGATAATCATTACCATCTTAGTTATGAACTATCTTATCAAAAGAAGTGATTTATGTCAAAATTTAGCTCACAAGGGAATCATGCTCGAACTGACCATAGTGAAGCTGGGCGTATATCCCATTTTTCTCGAGAAGCTCTTGATGACTGCCCTGCTCCTGAATCTGTCCATCTGTTAACACGACAATATTGTCTGCATGTCGAATGGTGGACAGACGGTGGGCAATAATTAATGTAGTTCGATCCTTGGACAGCTCCATCAGAGCTTCCTGAATTTCCTGTTCCGTAGCTGTGTCTAAAGCAGATGTGGCTTCATCGAGAATTAAAATCGGTGGGTTCTTCAAAAACACTCGAGCAATAGAGATGCGCTGTTTTTGTCCACCAGATAGTTTAATACCCCGCTCCCCAACATACGTATCATACCCGTCAGGTAAGGATGTAATAAACTCATGAATCTGAGCTTTCTTCGCGGCTTCAATCATCTCTTCCTCAGAAGCAGTAGGATCACCGTAGAGAATATTCTCTCGGATGGAACCAGTAAACAAGAATACATCCTGCTGAACCAAGCCAATTCGCTGTCTGAGGGAGCTCAGCGTTACCTTCCGCACATCTACACCATCAATTAATATTTCACCGGCAGTCACATCATAAAAACGAGGAATTAAGTGGCACAGAGTAGTCTTCCCACCACCAGATGGTCCCACAAACGCCGTAGTACTGCCAGCTGGGATTGTAAGATTAATGTCATTCAGCACTTCGCTAGCACTGTTATAGCTGAAGGAGACTTGTCGCAGTTCAATATTACCTTGAACCTCACCTAACTCAACTGCATCAGGTGCGTCAGTAATACTTGGTTTAACCTCCATCAGTTCTACAAAGCGGGCAAAGCCAGTCATTCCCTGCTGATACTGCTGGGTAAAGCTAATTAGGCGCCTAATAGGCTGTAAGAAGTAGCCGATAAACATCAAGAAAGCTGTCAAGTCAGCCAAGTCAATATGACCTTGATACATAAACCAGGCACCGGCTGCTAATACTGCCACATTAAGGACATTGGTTAAAAAGTCAAGACCAGATGAATAGACAGCCATAGCCTGAAAAGCATTGTAGCGAGACTTCTTAAAGGCTGTATTCGATGTATCGAAACGGTGTTTTTCATAATCTTCATTAACAAAACTCTGGGCTACTCGAATTCCCGAGAGACTGTTTTCAACGTCTGCATTAACGTCTGCAATTTTCCGCCGTTCCTCAGTAAAGGCTTTGTTCATCGCGCTCCGTTTCGTATAGGCGTACCAGCCAATAACTGGTATGAACAGAAAAGAAATGAGGGTCAAAGGTACGTTAATGGTCATGAGGTAAATAAAGGAACCAATCAGCATTAATGTTGCAATAAACAAGTCTTCTGGACCATGGTGGGCCAGCTCGGAAATATCCCGCAGATCGTTAACAATTCGGGACATGAGGTGCCCCACCTTCGTATTATCAAAAAACTTAAAATCTAGGGTCTGGAGATGGGTAAATAAATCTTTCCGCATCTGATACTCCATATTTACCCCAACAACGTGCCCGTAGTAGTCAACAACGTATTTACACACTAAACGACCTACATATAAAAACAAGAGTGCGCCTGACCAGATTGCAACAGCCCGCATATTCCTGTTAGGAATAAAATCCTTCATGAACATACGAGTAATAATGGGAAATGTAAGATCCATAACTGCAATTAAACTAGCACAAACCATGTCTATAATGAATAGACGGCGCTCTGGTTTGTAATAAGAAATAAAACGCTTTAAGTTGTTCATATGCCTCTAGTAATCCCCTTTTATCTATCCTTCTTTCACATAAGGTTCGCCTGATGCTTTTGGTGCAACTGCTTGACCAATAAAACCAGCTAACGCAATCATGGTTAAGACGTAGGGCAGCATTTGGACAAACTGTACTGGAATACCCAAATTCTGCAATCGCATCTGAAGTGCATCGGCATAACCGAAAAACAAACAAGCTCCTAAAGCTCCTAAAGGAGTCCATTTTCCAAAGATCATAGCTGCCAAAGCAATAAAGCCCCGACCTGCTGTCATGTTTTCACTAAAACGGCTGAGATGGGCAATAGATAAATAAGAGCCACCAATGCCTGCTAAAGCCCCGCTTAACGCTACAGCAACATAGCGAATGCGGTACACATTCACACCAACTGTATCAGCTGCTCGAGGATGTTCTCCTACAGAACGGAGCCTCAATCCCCAAACGGTTTTGAACAGCACGATATGGACCACAACAACGGAAACAAGTGCCAAGTACACTAAGGGATTTTGGCGGCCGAGAATCTTCCCAATCCATGGTATACGGTTCAGCACAGGGATAGTAATATCTGGAATCACGTTGACTGCTGGTGAAGTTCCGGCAATATTGAAGAAAAACCGCAGCAGGAAAACAGTTAAGCCCCCTGCAAAGATGTTTAAGGCAGTCCCACTAACTACTTGATTGGCTCGGTAGCGGATGCAGACTACAGCATGAAGCAGACCCATGAGAGCACCTGCTGCCATAGCTCCTAATACTCCCACCCACGGCATACCTGTATGATACGTGACAAAAACAGCCGTAAAAGCGCCTGTGAGCATCATACCCTCAAGAGCAATATTTACAACACCGCTTCGTTCAGATAGAATACCACCTAAAGCCGCAAAAATCAACGGGGTGGCCATCCGAAACGCGGCTGCAAATACGGAAGTGTTAACTAATAGCGCTAGAACATCCCACATTTACGCGTCCCCCTTATGCCGAATCATACGGCGAATGAGATACTCGGCAGCGACAAAGAAAATGATTAAGGCTTGAATAATGGTAATAAGCTCTCTTGGAACAGCTGTTAGTCGATCCATAGCAGCCGATCCAGTCTGAAGAGCCCCAAACAGCACAGCGGCAAAGATCACGCCTACAGGATGGTTTTTACCGAGGAGGGCCACAGCAATTCCCATAAAACCTAAATCGGGAGAAAAGCGCTGAATAAACCTGTTGTGCAAACCTAGAATCTGCTCAGTACCAACTAATCCAGCTAGGGCCCCACTAATAGCCATGGCTGTCACCAAATTTTTCGCTACATTGATCCCTCCGTATTCAGCTGCACTGGGATTCAAACCAACTGCCCGCAATTCATAGCCAAGCTTGGTTTTCCAAAGAATAAACCAGACAATGACCGCGGCAGCAAGGGCTAAATAAATTCCTGTATTCAGTCGAGTAGGTGGATATAACCGGGTAAATGCAGCTGTTTTTGCCACTCGGCCTGTTTCTGGTGCCATAGTATTGCCGTGAAATGGTCCAATGGTGAGCCAGTCAGTTAGAAAGAAAGCAATGAAATTCAGCATAATGGTATTGATCACTTCGTGTACTCCCAGTTTAGCCTTGAGCAGGCCTGGAACTGCTGCCCAAATGGCGCCTCCTAGCATCCCAGCGATAATGGCCAACGGCAGGTGAATTACTCGGGGTAGATTCGTAAAGGTAAAACCGACCCATGCAGCAGCAAAGCCTCCAATATAGAGCTGCCCTTCAACTCCAATGTTGAATAAACCAGCCCGAAAAGCAAACGCTACTGCTAACCCCGCAAAAATCAAAGGAGTAGAACGCTGTAGTGTTGTGGCTAGGTTTCTAGTACTGCCCAGCGACTCTTTCACCAAAACCTTATAGGCGACTAATGGGTTTTCTCCAACGAAAAGGATAAACACAGAACCTACAAGCAGTGCGAGAAGTACAGCTAAAATCGGTATGACAACTTCTTCATAGGGAAACTTTTTCAGCCTATCTAACACTATTGTTCCCTCCTTCACCTTGGTAGTCCTCCAAGTTGCCACCGAGCATTAAGAAACCAAGTTTATGCTCTGTAGCTTCATGTGCTGGCATGACGGTAACAATCTTACCATTATACATTACGGCAATGCGGTCACTGAGGGAGAGAATCTCATCCAGCTCAGCCGAAACCAGCAGTACAGCTGCACCCTGATCGCGCTGGCTGATAACCTGCTCATGAATGAACTCGATGGCGCCAATATCTACACCCCGAGTTGGCTGAGAGCAGATCAAAAGCTCTGGATTTCTAGTAAACTCCCGGGCTACAACCACTTTCTGCTGATTCCCACCTGAAAACCGCTTTACCAGCTGATTAGGTAAAGGAGGACGAATATCGTATTCTTCCACCATCCGTTCAGCATTATCCTGAACAGCCTTATCATCCCGAATGCCCAATCTCTTTATGAAGGGCGGCTCCGAATGAAGCCCTAACACAAGATTATCGGCAAGGGAGTAATCTAAAATTAGTCCTCGTTTATGGCGATCCTCTGGAACATAACCTAATCCTGCCTGCTTAATGCGGAGGGGAGACCAACCAGTAATATCCACCCCATTAAATATTATCTGACCAGATTCGATGCGCGTTAAGCCAACAATTGCTTCTACCAATTCCTGCTGACCATTACCTTCCACACCAGCAATACCTAAGACTTCGCCACTGCGGATGGTTAAACTGACGTCGTTAACCCGAAGAGTGCCTAGCTTATCTCTTACACGAGCGCTTTGGACTGCCAAGACTTCTTCTCCTGGTTCTGCCGGAGTCTTATCCACCTGAAGTAAGACGACCCGTCCAACCATCATTTCTGCCAAGTCCTGTTCATTCGTTTCGCTGGTCTTTTTAGTACCCACTTTCTTACCTCGACGGAGAACTGTCACTCGATCCGATACAGCCAGCACCTCTCGGATTTTATGAGTAATAAATACAATACTCGTACCCTTATCTCGTAAATTCCTCATAACTTCCATGAGTTCATCTACTTCCTGGGGAGTAAGAACGGCTGTTGGTTCATCTAGAATTAGTATTTCGGCACCTCGATAAAGTGCTTTAAGAATCTCCACCCGCTGCTGGAGTCCTACTGACAAGTCAGAGATCTTTGCATGGGGGTCAATACTCAAACCATATTCTGCAGATAAGCGTTCTACTTCTTCTGCTGCACGTTTGTAATCTAAAAAGGGACCCCGACGAACCTCAGATCCAAGTACAATGTTTTCTGCTACAGTCAGAGGCTCAACGAGCATAAAGTGCTGGAATACCATTCCGATCTTGAGATCAATTGCTGCGCGCGGTTCATTGATCTGAACTTTTTCTCCTCGCACATAAATATCTCCTGCATCTGCATGATACAGACCGTATAGGATATTCATTAAGGTAGATTTGCCTGAACCATTTTCCCCTACTAAAGCATGGATTTCTCCTTGATTTACATCAAAGTCAATCCTATCGTTAGCTAACACTCGAGGAAACTGCTTGGTAATACCCTGCATTTCCAATACCTTTACCATGGAAGTTGCCCTCCCTCACTTAATAAAAAGGAGGCAGTGAACTGCCTCCTTAAATCGATCACTGTCCTATTTTGTAGGATCGGTTACAACGATCTCGCCAGAAGCAATTTTAGCTTTTGCCTCTTCTACCGCATCAAGAACAGATTGGGGCACAATATCCTTGGTGTATTTGAACTCAGAGGTACCTACACCGTCTTCAGAAATACCAAAGCTCCGAATACCGCCCTCGAGATTACCTTCTACTAAGGATTTGATAGTTTCAAATACAGCTGTATCGACCCGCTTAATCATACTTGTTAATACTGTACCAGGAGCGAGATGGTCTTGATCAGAGTCAACACCAATTGCGAAGAAACCATTAGCCTTTGCTGCATCAATCACGCCAAGACCTGTACCACCGGCTGCGTGGTAAATAATGTCGGCTCCCCGTTCGTTCTGACTGACAGCCAACTCTCTACCTTTACCTGGGTCAGCAAAGTCGCCAGCATAGTTTACGAACACTTGGGCTTTAGGATTAGCGTATTTTACCCCTTCTTCAAATCCGACTTGGAACTTGTTAATATGAGGTACTTCCATACCACCTACGAATCCAACCTTATCGGTCTCAGTCATTAGACCTGCCACTACCCCGACTAAGAAGGATCCTTCATGTTCTTCAAATACGAGAGACGTTACATTAGGATTATCAACGACTGTATCTACAATAGCAAAGTTAATGTGTGGATAGTCTGCTGAGACTTCTGCCAAAGCACTCTCCTGCACAAACCCGATAGCAATTACTAGATCATACTCTGCATCGGCATACGCCCGCTGATGATCCTCCATCTCTGGGATATCAGCTGGTTCAACAAAGCTAACCTCAACGCCTAACTCCTCTTTTGCCTGCATGAGACCGCGATAGGCCGCATCGTTGAAAGACTGGTCACCTAAACCACCCTCAGCAAGAATTAGCCCAACGCGAATATTCTCAGCAAATGCTGGGCTTACAAACAGGCCTAACATGAGTACAACAACTAACATGAAACTCAGCTTCTTATACATTGCCTCTACCCCCTGTGAAATTATCTTTCAATGGTACAAAGTTCTTCGTTGCTAGTAAAATTCCTGCCTTTCCTAGTCAAGATTGATCTGCCGATTTAGGAAAATTCTTCCTAAATTAGCCCTTGACTACTGCAATAGTCTGAAGCTTCAAGACAGGTTCTACCAAATCTTGTTGATTGTTCATTACCTCGTCAATATCTTTGTATGCTTTGAAAAACTCTTCCGCCGTATCTCTTTTTCGCTGTTTACCTAAGACAATGTCTTTTTCTCGAAAGTCTTCCATTACTTCTTCTAAACTAAACTGCCGAACTGCTTCTCTCCGTCCCATCACTCTCCCTGCACCATGACTAGAAGTATTAAATGATTCTGGATTACCAAGACCTTCTACTATATAAGAATAGGAACCCATGGCTCCTGGAATAATCCCTAACTCACCCTGTTCTGCTCGAATGGCTCCTTTCCGGTGAACCCATACTCTCCCACCGAAATGCTCTTCTAATGCAGCGTAATTATGGTGAGCGTTCACCTCCATGTTAATCTCAATTGTTGAAATTCCTGCAAATTTCTCAAGGGCGTCAAAAACAATGCGCCGTACCCGTTCCATAATGAGAGCTCGATTGTGACGGGCAAATTCTAAGGCAAAGTTCATCCAATCAATATACCCTTGAGCTTCCTTCGTATCAAGCGGCAGGTAAGCTAAATCATGTTCAAGGGGAACAGGTGATTTCATTTTTCTATTCATATCACGTGCTAAATCGTTAAAGTAGCTGGCCACCTTATAGCCTATATTGCGGGAACCGGTGTGAACCATAATTCCTAACAATCCCTCTTCATCTTCCTGCAGCTCAATAAAGTGATTACCTCCGCCTAATGTACCGATCTGGTAGTATGCTTCCTCAATCTCAGGGAGTTTCTTATGACCATAGTTAAACAACCGCTTGGGATCATTAGGTTTCTGCTGTTTTACCATCTTGTCTAAAAACTTTGATGGTTGAGGTCTTTTGTGATGATTAAAGCCCTGCGGCACCTCCCGCATAATGTTTCCTACCATGTACTGAGCTAGAGAACCATTCGGTGTATTAACCTCTCGCAATACACTCGCCGGAACATCTGTGTGGATAAATCCCATTCCACAGCCAATATCAACTCCCACCGCGTTGGGGATAATAACATCTTCCGTTGCCAAAACACCACCAATAGGCATCCCGTAGCCAGCGTGTGTATCTGGCATTAGGGCAATGTGTCTAAAGGCAAATGGCAGATTGGCCAAATTCATGGCCTGCCTCCGGCAAACTTCGTCCAAATGTTCTGGACCTGGTAACCACACCTTTATTGGAACCAGTTGTTCGCTGGGGTTAAAAATAACAAACATCTGTTACCTCCCTAAATATGATCTTTCCTTAATAATAACTTCCACTGTTACTTCCTAAATCCTTCTAATGTTGAAAACCACAAAAAAGGACGAAGTTCTTAATAACCCTTCGTCCTTGATTTTCTTCCATTATGGAACTAGTAATGCTTCTACATATGCTTTGAAATATTCTTCCGCTGTTTCCTGCACATCGCGCTTTGTTACGCTGCTGATCAGGCGGGGATATTCATCAGCCCACTCATATCCCGGTCCTAAGAGTTCGTTCGTCCCGAGAACCACTGCTTGTGAAAGATTGGTTTCGTTGTTCATAAGGTATTGGCCCCGAACTAGGGTACTGGCAATCTCTAGTTCTTCATCGGTAAGTTCTTCGTTCACAAAACGGTTAAACTGCTCTAACACCTGTGCCCGAGCTTCGTCAACAGTGGAAGGATGAGTACCCAAAAACGCTAGAATATGGGAAGGACCATAATAGGGAGCGTACTCACTCATTATTACATACGCTAATCCCCTCTGATCCCGAACTTCCGTAAACAAGCGAGAGCCCATTCCACTGCCTAAGACTGCATTCAAAACAGCCATGGCCGCTCCGTCTTCTTCCACAGCGCTCGGTGCTGGAAAACCTAGAATCATCCACGCAGCCTGCGTAGGCTTGTTGATCTGCTTTTGACTGGACTGAATCGGTGGAGTAAAGGCTGCCCTATTAGGAATGAGACGCCCAGACGATTTAGGAGGCTGCCAAGATCCTATCTCCTCTTCCAGCAGAGCTATCACTTCAGCCGTTTCTACATTACCCACAATGGAGATGACGAGGTTTTGAGGCTGATAGATTACAGAGTACCAATCAACCAGATCATCACGGGTAAGGTTAGGAATAGTCTCTAAAGATCCTAGTGGGGACATACCATAACCTGTCTCGCCATAGAATTCCTTCAGAAAAGTGAGAACAACTTCTGTCGTTGGCTGATCCATTAGGCTCAAGACTCCATAGTAAGCTAACTGCTGGGCCCATTCTACTTCTGACTCAGGGAATACGGGGTTTTTTAGAACATCCCAGAATAACTGAATTCCACTGTCAAACTTATCTGTTGTAGACTGGAAAACTAACGCAGCCATCTCAAACGCAGTTTCAGATCCCATATGGACTCCCTGAGACTCTAAAGCTAGAACAAGCTCCTGTTCAGTCAGATTCTTTGTCCCCTTCATAATGGACTCCTGTGTTAAAGAAGTGAGCCCAGCCAAACCTACTGGATCATGAACTGAGCCAACATTAGACAGCAGAACCATGGAGATAATGTCAAAAGCAGGATTTTCCTTTACTAACACTGTTATACCGTTAGCGAGTTGGAATTTCTGAACATCATCAGTAAAGCGGAAGTCTTGTGCTCCAACTGGTGAAAAGACTAAGAGCACTACAACGAAAGAAAGAATCCACCTCTTCATTAGTTACTCCCTCCTTCAGGAATGATTTCTCCCCACACATAACCTTCTAAATTAAGATATTCCTGGGCCACTCGCAGAACATCCTCTGCAGTAATGCTCTCCAGCACATCTACCCAGTTCACTGCGTTATTGACTCCACCAAATGTTTCATACTGTCCTAACACCAAAGCTAACTGGGCATTGGACTCCGCTGCAAAAGCAAAACTGCTCCTAGCCATGGCCTGAGCTTTCCCTAACTCTTCGTCACTGACTAACTCTGTCTGCAGTCGCTCAATTTGTCCTTTCAGAGCAGCTTCGATCTGCTCTAAATTTTCCTGAGGAGCACTAAAACTAATGGTTAGAGCACCTACCTCCATTAACTGTTCGTAATTGGCAGCTATATCTGTAACAAGCCTTTTTTCCACCATTAGTTCCTGAAAAAGACGGGACGATTGACCAACACCAAGTAAAATACCTGCAACACTTAAAGCCATAGCATCCCGATCACCGGCAGGACCAGGAAAGGCCATAATTCCATAGGCTTGATCCACTAACCGCTTTTCTGTTATCCGCTGAACTTCAGAGAGGGAGGGAACAGCAGCGTACCGTGGCTGGACTAGACTTTTTCCCTCCATATCGCCGTACAAACTGAAGGCCGCTTCCATGATCTCTTTTCCATTCACATCTCCTACAACTACCAGCGTCATATTGTTTGGAACATAGTATTCCTTGTGAAAATCTGCCATTTCAGCCCGGTTAATATTCCCCAGATCCTCTACACTGCCCAATACTGGACGGGCATAGGAAGTTCCAGTTAACAAACTCTGCAGAACAAGACTGGCCAGTTTGGAAGTGGGGCTGTCTTCCTGTACACGGATCTCTTCAAAGATTACGTTCCGTTCTTTATCAATTTCTTCCTGGACAAAGCTGGAGTTGCGAATGGCATCTGCCTGAATCTCCATGGCAAACATAACTTTGTCACTGGGAACCACTACGAAAAAGGTAGTGAAATCATAACTGGTCATGGCGTTAATATACCCACCCAGTTTTTCCACATCCCGGCCAATCTGACCCACCGGACGAGTGGTAGTTCCTTTGAACAAAAGGTGCTCAAAGAAATGGGCCATACCTGACATATGTAGTGGATCATCCTTTGCCCCTACGCCTACCCACATATTCACTGCTGCAGTAGGATACGCGGGAATTTCCTTAACAATAACCCGCAGACCATTGGGCAGCACACTCATTTCATAGGGAATGAAAGGGGACACTGGATCTAAAGCCCTGGCATATGTGCCGCCGCTGCCTGCTGCCACCAAAAAAACCGTGAGCAGGATAAGGTGAAACCGCTTTTTCATGGTGTTACCTCCAATATGTTGATTTTTTCATATATTATCCGCTGTTTAGAAAACTCCTCCTTTGGTGAAGAAAAGATAAAAATCCCACCTCCATTTGGAGATGGGATCGGATTATTCTAGGTGTTCTAGATTGGCCGTCTTAAGACCTAACATTTGAGCCATTTGAAGTCCTTCCTTAAGACTAGCTCCAACTTCTGCTGGTGTGTGTGCGTCAGAATTAACCACTACCCTAATATCATAGTCTGCTGCCAATTCCCAAAAAGGAAGCCAAGGATAGGCAGGTCGAGGACCGCTGGGTGTATCTATCGGTCTCTTCCGAAATCCGTAACCGTTAATCTCAAGGGGAATCTGAAGTTCTTCTGCCGCTTTTAAAATGTCCCTCGTACATGCCTCTGTGTTCTCATCCCATTCTAAATAGGTTAAACCAAACAAATCAGGATGGGCCACCATCGCAAACAAGCCTGACTCCATTGAACGAATTAAGTGTTCAGTATACGCTCTGAGACGCTCTGCGTTATAAATGCCGCTGTGACTCCCACACCAACTTCCGTTACAAGGGAAAAAATGAGTGCCAAGAATCAAGTAGTCTAGTTCACAGCGGCCCAGCAGTTCTTCTTCATAGAAACTGTGATATTCTTCGGCCCACTCACATTCCATTCCCTTTAGAATGCGTAATTCGGAGTACGCCTCTTGAGCTAACTTGATAGCATCTAGATACTCTGGTAACTCACTCAAAGCCATGCGCATCCCAGACCAGCGTCCATCTGGTAATGGTGTATGATCCGTTACCCCTAAGACTGTCAAACCCTGCTTAACTGCTTCTCGTGCATAATCTACTGCATCACCTTCTGCATGATTGCAGCGATAAGTATGCGAATGGTAATTTCTCAACATTAAGAACCTCCACGTCAATCTCTCTGCCTTATACTCTATTACATTTAGTACTCGGCTTGCAACTATGGATAACAGAACGGAAATGTGCTTGAGTATGGGCAGAATATTGTGTAAAATGAAGCAACAAGAACTAATTCCTGCATATGCTAGTCTAAAGAGGTGCTGCTATGATTAGTCTCGAATTTATCTTTAGAATTGCTCTTGTAATCATTATTCTGCTTGCCTTGACTTTTATCTACTGGCAGTTAGGTCAGTTTATTTGGGCTCGGTTCACCAAGCGTAAGCGCCGCACCGAACTCCTTATTCTGGGGTTCATCGCTTCCACTGCCACTCTTTTCTTAGGGTCGTTTTTCTACGTCTACCATGGATTTGGACATCAACCTGACATTTACCGAAATGGAAACCGCTCATCCAATATGGTAGCCATCACCTTTGATGATGGGCCAAGCCTAGAGTTCACTCCAGCAATTCTAGACATCCTTAAAGAGTTTGAGGTGCCCGCTGCTTTCTTTATGGTAGGAAGCCATGTGGAGAAGTATCCAGAAATTGCCCGCCGGATCGCTGACGAAGGTCATGAAATTGGCAATCACACAAACAATCACCTAAACATTCCTACCCTTTCTACAGTAGCAATTCATAAGGAGATGATGGAAGCTACTGCCACTATTACAGAAGTTACTGGTGTCTATCCTTCATATACTCGTCCGCCGAGGGGTATGTATGATGGCCGTTTCCGCCGCCTAGCCAATCTCCTTGGGCAGGAAATCGTTTTGTGGTCCCTATCCACTCGTGACT
>JAAYRO010000196.1 GCA_012518735.1 Bacillota bacterium | reverse complement strand
TCCTTGTCGCCTTGATTCGCCGCCTCTTGAATCAGGCTGACGAAATAATCTGCTTCGGGCTTACCAAAAAGAGCAGGTTGTTTCATAGCGAGCGTTGCTTCGTCTAGAGCTGTCCCAGACAGCAATTTCGTCCCCAGATGGAAGATTAAATCATGGGCAACTTCCCCGTCCATACCTTCTTCCACAAGACGCCGCTTTACGATACGATTAAAAAAGTGTCTGGTTCGAAATCCTCTAGGAAGATTGGTCTGTTCTAACATCCACTCTCGCCAATGTCGTTTTTGACACTGACTTGAAACACGGAGCCGCGGACTCCCACCGAAATTAATGCGCTTCGCAAGACCTGCATCATCCCTATTTAGCAAACTCGCATGATAACTTGTGAGAAAATGAATTTGAAGAAACACTGAATTCACTCCTTATCCAATTTGCTTTGTCTGTAGAAATCTCTCGCAATACTGAGATTTAATGTTTCCCGTTTGTCCTCGTTTCTCGTTAACAGTAACCGTGCCCCTTCAGTCCAATTGAATGCTTGAGACTTTGCTGCCAAGAAACGAGTTGCCCTAAGAAATAACACCCTACGTACGTCATCTTCAGCTATTAAGAGACGCTCCAGCCTTGATTCAGAATACCCAGCCTCCGCCAATGCCCTTCCAAAGCCGACTTTAGGATTATAGGCGTTAGGGCTCATCAAGGCAATCCCAGCAACCAATGTAGTCCAATCAGCGATAGCGTACTCCCAACCCGTTGGCAGATAGGTCAAGGCGAACCTGTAAAACGATAAAGGTAGTGGACGCCCAGGAGCCATTCGCCTCAGGGCAGCTCTCTCCCCTGTTGAAAATCTGTCACTTCCAATAATGCCTGCAATTCTTCCCATCTGCGTTCCCAAACTCTCTTCAGGCACCTGCACTTGGTTCACTACGATCCCCCCTCATAAATGGAAAATTATTATAGAACGCACCCCAAAACCGATTTCGAACCTCCGTCTTTACCCGATACTGATAGCCGCTGTGGCTCGGCATAGAACTCTCCGCTTGTTTTAGTACAGTTAGGGCATGTTCAAGTAAAATCTCTACCCAGCGATGCTGTTCCTCTTGTTCATCAAACACTTCCGGTACAGAAAACAACCACGGGAAATAGTCGGCAGACCACAATGATTCGAAATTCCTAGCTAAACCGTTCCAGATCGAACCTGCAAAATCGTCATCGAGACGCAGCTGTTTTGGCCCTCCAAGAATATGGGCAAATACAGCAGGTTTCAATACACGATTCTGCATTTTAGCCGTCAAATCAATAGCTGATCTACTTAACTGTTGCAGCGCTTGCCGCTGTTCCGATCTTCCAAAGATGCTTAAAGTCTTTTGCTTTGGAATCTCCACTTTCCACTCGTAAAAACCGTCTGTAACACCTTGTCCTCTCACTAATACAGACACAGACAGCCATAGATCGTCTTCCCACTCTGGTAAAGGACTCTGCAGAACACTGAGCTGAAAACCATCGGCGAATATTAAACGACGCATATGTTCCGCGGTAATGCCTGCCGGTGGAAAGGTAAGCGCCGTGGGAGCAGCTTTTCTACCTCTTGTTATGGATTTGAGTTCAACAGGCAGCCATGGATCTCCAACTACGCCAAGAAGATGCTTTGCTGCAATTCTGGGCTGATTAGCTGAATAGACTGCCGCGCCAGAAATACTCCCATCACCCACAAAACGAACTCTGCGACAGATTTCAATATAGAATGGATCTAATTGTGCCAATTCTAGCGAAGTCTCCCCATCCCACGGCTCGAGCCAAACCAATACCAGTCCCGCCGGATCATAACCGAAGGACTCCGAAAGAACATGTCTTCTGTGTTCAAGCAGTCTCGTCACTGCATCGATCCAGCGCTGTCCCGGACTTCGATCATGAATGAGTTCAACAATTGACCTATTCCCGAATCCACTATTCATCCGGGAAATTCCTTGATTTCCCCGACCAAGGAAACCGCTCATGGTCTGCAGACTTATCAAGGAATAAACCCATACGTCCACCTTAGAAGATCCTGCCCGGGTTCGCTTAACATCATGGTTCTTCGCTGTCTGTAGAACATCAAGTTCATCAGGAGTGTTAATTATAGACGTTGGTCTCCTTCTATCTCCTGGTATGGGCGGCTGCATAAACGCTGGACGGGAAATGTCATCCACTACAAGACGCCACGCGTCATAACCCGCATCACCCGACAATGCCAACAAGCCTTCCCGCCAGAAATCCTCGTCTTGCTTTGGATCAGAGCTATTCTTTCGTGTTAAGACCGCCCCCGCTAGATAACAGAGGAAAACATGAAAAGCATCATGTTGATGTTTTTGAATTCCCACAATATGATGCACTTCGTTTGCACCTAATCTAGCAAGGAGAGCAGGTAAACTCAAATACTCAAGACTCTGTTCTGTTTGGACGCGCAAGAGCGAATCGGTTAACAGATTCACGATATCTCCTCCATTCCGTACCTGCTGTATCTATAACGGCGTTCCTCACACCGTAAAATGATAACCCCATCCTTCCCATCGCCTTTTTCCACCGTAACAATCTCAGTAGTCAAATCACTAGGGGCCATATACCCAGGAATCAATACTTCCTTCAGCACTTTTCCAAATGGACTTATTACTTCACGATCCAGCTCTAGCCGCAGCTGATCTATACCTAACCGCGTCGAAACCGCTCGACCTGCCTCAACAAATTCGATCTCTCCAAAATAATGGTTGAACACACTAGTAATAGTGCTGGCTGCAATTGTTTTCGCAAGTCCTTTTCCATAAATAAGACTGCCATGTTCTCTCCAACTATCTCCCACAAGTGAGTCCAGCACTTCCGGATGAGTTGCCCCCTCTACTAACAGCCTGTTATCATCAGGAATAAGGATCCTGGGTCTTTCAACTAAAGTACGATATGTCATTTCTAATGACCGTAAATCCTCATAAACGCTGCCATAGCCTATACGTTTAAACTCCCCTAACACTTCACCTCGATTGGTAAGCGCTGTCTCCAAAGCACAATCGGGTACTAATACGATACATCTAGCAGTCTCATATCCTATTGGTCGCGTACGTTCATGACGATGCAGCCGTCCTACACGCTGCAGCAGAACATCGCTAGGTGCCAAATCTGTTACTAAGAGATCAGCATCAATATCTAAACTTTGTTCTAATGTCTGTGTACCAATTACAAGTACCGGACCAGCAGAACTACCTTTTCCTAAACGAGCACTTACTGCTCCATCTAATAGCTTCCGATCTTCAGGAGCAAAACGTCCATGATGTGGACTTATCTGCCCCCTACACTTAAACAACCAATGCTCATCAATTGAAGAATTGTTCTCTACTGCACGAAGTAAATTGATGGCTCGTGCTACCGTATTCATTACTACTAACACCCTTGCTCCCGCTTCTAAAGCAGGAACTAGTATGTGCTCAACAATCTCTTCAGGATAAAAAGCCCATTGTTTTGTTTCAAAATGCACTTCTTTTTGTCGCTTTGTGGATGAAGTGGCTATTATCTCACCATTAGATAGGGTGAGAGATGGATAAGGTACCTCAACAGCTGTTTTAAAGGTAGGCATTACAGCAGTTGGTTCCGTTAACTGTATATATTCATGCAGAGCTCGCGACCCTAATGTGGCGGACAAAAGCATCGCCCGCCCTCCACCTCCTAAGTGATGTGTTAATAGAGACTGCAAAAGACGAGACATATATAAATCCGATGCATGGACTTCATCAATCACCAACAAGCTTCGATCGAGGCACACTGAACGCAGATGCGCATGACCAGTCTGCACTGTTGAGAGTAAAGCTTGATCAATTGTTCCCACAGCCACTGTGGCCGCTAAAAACCTCTTGGGCATTGCACCCGCCCAGCATCTCTCGAGCTTACTAGTTTCATGATCATCATGCCAGATATTGGCTGTTTTCTCATCAGGAATGAGTTTCCTTACATCGTATCCATCGATCTGGGCATAACCTGGTACGGCTAGTAGTGTTACTGGTCGACAATAAGGGTCTGGAAACCATCTTTCGATCGTCCTGTTAATCCGTTCATACAACTCCCGTGCCGCAACTCTTGTAGGAAGAGCGAAATACAAGCTGTCAACCTTTCCTGCAGTAAAGAGCTTGCAGAACCAATTGAGGGCAGCTTCAGTTTTACCTGACCCAGTCTCAGATTCGGCAAGAATAAGCCGGGTATTAGAATCATTAGGATCAAGCTCGTCCACTATTTGCTGTAGAGGAAGAGGCGATAGGTTAAACCGAGTTTCAAAACCATCACCAGCACCTCTCAATATGGGTCGGAAAGGTTCTGCATCTAGACCGATAGCGTGCATCAGTTCAGATACAACCCTCAAGTTATGTTCCAGTCGTTCTTCTGCAGTCACTTTCTTCACCGGAAACCAGTAGCTGTGAGATCCCAACCAATCGGCCAACATTACTAACCCCGCAAAACGATGGTGAAAACAAGGTTCACTCGGGAGGGGTTCAGTCGAACCCAGAAACGCCTGTGGAAAAACCTTTTCTGCAAACGAAGATATTTCCGCGATCGCTTGTATAGGGTCCCGCAATGAATCGGAACGCCACCACTTATTGCGCGCTAACCAATAGTTCCCAGTTCTACTGTCTTGAAATCTAACCGGTCGACCATGATGGGAGAAAATCGCGAAAAAATAGCTGTCCGCGCAATCTACACTAGGAAACCATGTTTCAACGCCTCGCGGAAGTGATTCTAAGAACATTCTGCTGAGTTTTTCATCGGTAAAAAGAGGAGATAATTCCTTAATATGACCGACAGAAAACAAGTCTCTCTCGAGAATCTTGTCTTGGAAACCTAGATTGGCTTTGCCTATGTCATGAAGCATTGCCAGCACTGCTAGACGATCAAGATGGATATCTGTCAATTGAGTCTCTGTAGAATTAACTAAAGCACGCCGTATCCCATTAAGATCACACAACGCTCGAAACACAATTGCTACATCAAGAGAGTGGGCAAGAAGGGACAGAGAATCTCCCGTTTCCGATAAATATTTACCCCAAAACTGATAATTAACAGGCGCCACCATGATTCCCACCTCTCATATTCTGCATTATCTCTTCAACAAGCACTTGCTCCTTAACCATATGTTCGCTTCCATTTCACACGTTATTTCTACAAAGTTTACCAAAATTCCTTCTACTCTACGCTTTCACCCTATTGTGCAATTTAGCACCGTTAAACCCTATATACTTGTATTCTGATCATAAAAAAACCGCACCAGGGAAGTCTCCCTAGTACGGTCGTCTCTTGTGACAGAAGAGGTTTAGAATTCAATAGTAAATTCCTGCACCAAATCGATTATTTTCCTTGCATCATCGGTCAATTTTTGGCCT
>JAAYRO010000035.1 GCA_012518735.1 Bacillota bacterium | reverse complement strand
AGGAGGAATAGCAGTTGAATTTCACCCAATGCAATTTAGGTTCAGGTATTCGACTACATCTTTGTGAAACTGACAAGTTTAAATCTATTACCTGCAAAGTCTTTATTCAGCAGGATTTGGATAAGGAGAAAGCATCATCTACAGCCCTTATTCCCCTCATACTGCGGCGGGGATCCCAGAAGTTTCCCACTACTCTCCAGATTGCCCGGGAACTGGAGTATTTGTATGCTGCTGACTTCAGCTCCGATGTATTGAAAATTGGTGAGCGGCAGATACTAGAATTTTATTTTGACATGGTTGATCCTGCCCTCCTGCCCAATGGTGCTCAAAATGCGGAGCGGGGATTGGGAACCTTTTGGGATATTATAACAAACCCGGCAGGTTCAGGCAGCCGTTTTGTGGAGACATACTTTTCTCAAGAACAGCAGAACTTACAGCAGGAAGTTGAGGGGCTCGTTAATAATAAACGGGCATACGCAATGGCCCGAGCTATTTCAGAAATGTTTTCAGATGAACCCTTTGGAGTCTATAAATATGGTGATGTGGAAGGGGTCAATAATCTGAAGAACGAGGCTGTCTTTCAGCATTTTCAGGAGCTCTTAACAACCTGTCCCTTGGACGTTTTCTTAGTAGGGCCCAATTTGGATGTGCTGGCTAATATGTTTGCCCGATTTGACTTGCAAAGAGGCAAGATCCAGACGTTACAGCCCCCTGTCCAAAAAGAAGTGAAAGAGCCGCGGTATATTACAGAAACTATGGACGTCCAGCAGTCCATCTTATTTATGGGTTATCGTACGAATCACATGTATCTCAATGACAACTACTATGCCTTGTTAGTTGGTAATGGGATTCTAGGGGGTTTTCCCCATTCGAAATTGTTTATGAATGTTCGAGAACGGGCTAGTTTAGCCTATTACGTTGGTTCTAGTATTGAGGGAACGAAAGGAGTTCTCACAATCACCGCCGGTATTGATGGGACAAAGGTGGATCAAACCATCAACATCATTGAACAGCAGTTGGAGGATCTTCAAAATGGGATAGTCAGTGAAGAAGAACTGGATCAGACCAAGCGAGGTCTTATTACGAGCATTACTTCTATGTCGGATAACCCTGCCTCCATTATTGATCGGAGTATTATCGGTATTGTAAACGGCCAGATGCGGAGTATTGATTATGTAACACAAGCTATTGAGAGGGTTACTTTAGATGATGTAGTAAGGGTTATGAATAAATTGACCCTCGATCTCGTCTATGTTCTGCAGGGCAAGAAGGAGGAGTGAACAAAATCGTGGAACAAATCAAAGTGCCAACAGGTGAAGCACTTTTTGCTGAACGATTACCAAATGGGCTCATGGTTTTTGTACTGCCCAAGACTGGATTCTTGAGAAAATACGCGGTCTTATCAACCAACTACGGCTCCCTAGATTCTAAGTTTCGCGTGCCTGATGAAGGTGTTATTAAAGTGCCAGCAGGCATTGCCCATTTCTTAGAACACAAATTGTTTGAAGAGGAAGATGGCAATGCCTTTGACAGATTTGCCCAATTTGGCGCATCTGCCAATGCTTTTACAAGCTATACGCAGACAAGTTATCTGTTTTCCACTGTTGAAAACTGGAAGGAGGCCTTAGCTTACCTTATTACCTTTGTGAACAATCCCTATCTCACAGAGGAAAATGTTGAGAAGGAAAAGGGCATTATTGAACAGGAAATTCGGATGTACCAAGACCATCCTGACCGAAAACTCCACTCCAATCTCTTAACTAATCTGTACCATAACAATCCATTACGTATTGATATTGGCGGAACAGTGGAATCGGTTAACGCTATCACTGTAGATCTGCTGTGGAAATGTTACAATACGTTTTACCAGCCATCCAATATGGCACTGTTTGTTGTGGGAGACGTGGATGTAGATGAATGTTTTCGGATCGTTCGAGATAATTATCGAAATTGGAATCAGCCTAATGAGGACTTGATTGAACGATTCTATCCACCTGAACCAGAAACAGTTCTGAACCATTGGGTAGAAGATCATCTAGACATCTCTTGCCCTCGTTATTTGTTAGGCTTTAAGAACAAACCCCAGTGGGAAGGTTTAGACCTTTTAAGGCAGCAGATTACTATGGGCATTGTCTGGAGATTGATTGTGGGACGCAGTTCCCAGATCTATGAAGAACTCTATAACAAGAACTTGGTGAATGACTCCTTTGGAGCAAGTTTCAGTTCTTCTCCCCAATACGCATATTCTGTGGTAGGTTCTGAAACGGACCATCCGGAAAAACTCCATGAAGAGCTGACCCAGATAATCACGAAGCTCCAGAAACAGTCTATTTCTGAAACAGATGTTGAACGTCTCAAGCGGCAGATGTATGGTGGTCATGTGGCTGCATTCGATTCTCTCGAGTATGTAGCTAATCGTTACATTTCCCACTATTTCGCTGAAACGCCCTTCCATAAGTTTTTACCCACTCTCCAAAGCATTACCGCGGAGGATGTATCCCAAGCTCTAAACGATTCGCTGGATCTTGAGTATTCTACCGTTTCTATTCTATGGCCCGCGAGAGAGAACAATGGATAAGCAAGTTCTGCGAAATGAACTTAAGATCGAACGGAGCGAGCTTTCTCAGAACCAGCGGCAGCAGTGGGATGAACAGATTCTTAGACATCTCACAGCCTGGGAACCATATCACAAGGCAAAACGAGTAATGACTTATCTGTCCTTCGGATGGGAGATTAATACTTGGCCTTTGGTAGAACAGATGTGGGCTGGAGGAAAGGAAGTGTATGTTCCAGTAGTCCAGAAAAAGCCTAAAAGGCTTATCCCGACTGCGTATACAAAAGAGACTGTTATGGAACCGGGGGATTTCGACATCTTAGAACCCCAAAGGGCGCAGACAGTGGATCCACTGCTTTTGGACATGATCATTGTTCCTGGCTTAGCTTTCAACAGAGAAGGTTATCGAATAGGTTTTGGCGGCGGGTTCTATGACAGATTTCTGAAGGATACTAAGGGAATACGAGTTGGACTATGTTACACCCAATTTATACGTGATGTTCCAGTAGAACCATGGGATCAACCTGTTCATCTTGTAATGACAGAGGAGGGCCGAATGGGGGCAGGAAATACTTCCCTTCTGACGAAATAGACAGTAACGGAAGGGGGCTGTCTGGTGGCACATAAGTATGTCTTAGCCATTGATCAAGGTACAACAGGGACAACGATTATTCTCTTTGATGATAATGGTCGATTAGTATCAAAAGTATATAAAGAGTTTACCCAGTATTATCCTAGACCGGGTTGGGTTGAACATGATGCGTGGGAAATCTGGGAAGGGACTGCTGAACTGATTGATGAGATTATCAAACAAACAGAAGTTGATTCAACGGAGATAGCCGCGATCGGTATTACGAACCAAAGGGAAACGGTAGTTTTGTGGGATCGCAAAACCGGTAAGCCAGTGAGTCGAGCGATTGTCTGGCAGTGCCGACGCACTGCACCTATGTGTGATCGGTTTAAGAGTGAAGGTTTAGCTCCTATCTTTCAGGAGAAGACAGGTTTGGTTCTAGATGCTTATTTCTCCGGCACTAAACTCAAGTGGATACTGGACAATGATTCGAGTTTGAGAAAGAGAGCCCTTAATGGGGAGTTGGCCTTTGGTACAATTGATTCTTGGTTGATTTATAACCTTACTGGCGGCAAAGTGCATGTTACTGATTACACTAATGCTTCGCGAACACTGATGTTTAACATTGCCGATCTTCAGTGGGATCCCCAACTATTGAAAATCCTAGACATTCCCCAATCTGTCCTTCCAGAAGTCCGTTCATGTAGTGAAGTATACGGCTATACTACAGCCTTAGGAAGACTCCCTGCAGGCATTCCTATTGCAGGAGCTGCAGGCGATCAGCAGGCTGCCCTTTTTGGACAGGCTTGTTTTCGACCAGGCATGGTGAAAGCTACATTTGGAACGGGTGCCTTTATCCTTATGAACGTAGGTCCCCAATTGGTTCGGTCCACAAACGGTCTGCTTACTACCATTAGCTGGGGTGTGAATGGTCGAGTTGAATACGCTCTGGAAGGTAGTGTTTTTGTAGCAGGTGCCGCTGTCCAGTGGCTGCGGGATGAGATGCAGCTTATAGAGACAGCGGCTCAAACAGAGCAGATGGCACAAGCAGTTCCAGATACAAATGGAGTCTACTTTGTACCTGCGTTCGTCGGTTTGGGTGCACCCTATTGGGATCCGTACACCCGAGGTACTATTATGGGCTTGACCAGGGGAGTAAACCGCAACCATTTAGTACGGGCTACCTTAGAAGCTATTGTATATCAGACAAAGGATGTTTTGGATGTGATGGTGTCTGATGCCCAAATTCCCATTGCGGAGCTGAAGGTTGATGGGGGAGCTTCAGTCAACAGCTTCATCTGCCAATTTCTTTCAGATATTACTCGGGCCAATGTTCATCGACCGCAGGTGTTTGAAACAACCGCATTAGGAGCGGCATACTTAGCTGGTTTAGCAGTGGGTGTTTGGGAAAACCAAGGGGAGATTCAGCAGAAATGGGAAACAGATCAAACCTATCGTCCCTTGTTACCGGAAACACGGCAGAAGAGCTTGTACGAAGGATGGCAGAGAGCAGTTCAGTGTGCAAGAGGTTGGGTTAGTGATGACCAATAAAGAAGCCAGTCACGATAAGCTTCTCCATTTACGAGCTGGATTAGCCCGGAAACCAGTGATTGCAGGGCTAAAGGGTGTTGATGAAGTCTATCGGGCAGCTGAAGCAGGCATAAACGTCTGTTTTTATCTGACAGGTAATATTTTTGAGCTGCGTGATTTAGTAGTGCGCTGTCGGGAGCAGAACCAGATGGTATTCGCCCATGTCGATCTTATCAGTGGTATTGCTAAGGACTATTACGGCATGGAGTTTCTAGCCTCAGAAATCGGTGTAGATGGAATTTTGACTACGAAAGGTCACTTAATTACTGCAGCCCGTAAGGCAGGTCTTTTAGGCATTCAAAGGCTGTTTATGCTGGATTCAGAGGCGTTTCGAACAGGTTTAAAAATGCTCAAGACAAGCAAGCCAGATGGGGTGGAAATTCTGCCAGCTCTTATCTTACCTTTCATTAAGGATAGACTTCCTAAGCAGTTACCACCTATTATCGCCGGTGGGTTAGTGGAAACAAGAAACGAGCTCCAGATGATTTTACGCCCGCCTGTGTTAGCTGTTTCCACGAGTCAAGTGGAATTATGGAATTACAGGAAGGAGTAATAGGCAGTGGATCAACAGTGGTTAGACAGACAAACAGAGGAAGTAGGGATGGCCCTGGCCAAGCAGGGAATTCGAGTTGTTGTCCCTGTAAATCAGAGAAAGAGCAAAAGGCACGATTCTAAGACCGATTTTAAAGGGTTTCCAATTGCTTCCGTCATTGATCATACATTGCTTAAGCCCCATGCTTCGCAAGAGCAGATTAAGCAGTTGTGCAGTGAGGCGTTGGATTACGAATTTGCCTCCGTATGTGTGAATCCAGGGCGGGTTTCGCTAGCTGCAGAAATACTGCAGGGAAGTCCAGTGGCTGTCTGTACTGTAATTGGGTTTCCATTAGGAGCCACTACAACTTTAAGCAAAGTGTTCGAGACTCGGGATGCGGTGGCCAATGGGGCGTCAGAAATTGATATGGTGCTGAATATAGGCGCATTAAAGGAAGGAGACTATGCTGCTGTATACTCCGATATTAAAGCAGTACGAGAAGGATCTCAGGGAAGAATACTTAAGGTAATTTTGGAAACAGGTCTTCTAAGCAAAGAGGAGATTGTGCGGGGATCGATCTTGGTGAAAATGGCCGGTGCCGATTTTGTTAAAACTTCAACGGGATTTGGTCATGGAGGTGCTTCGGTTGAAGACGTCTCTATTATGCGAGAAGTTGTAGGTCCTGATTTTGGCGTCAAGGCTTCTGGGGGTGTTCGTGACTATGAGACGGCGTTGGCCATGATTCAGGCAGGTGCCAGCCGCATCGGAACCAGTTCAGGAATAGCCATTGTTCAGGGTCTTAAAGGAGAGAGTGACTATTGACGAAAACCAAAAAGTTCTCCATAATATTACTATTGCTCAGCATAACTGTTTCTTTATATGCAGGAGAGGGATGGGCCAAAACTCCGCAACCGTGGCTGAATTACAGCCGTGCTACAGCAGATCTGCGTTGGGTGATTACTACAGAAGAATCTCGTAATGAGATTGAAGGAACATTTTCAGTACGTCTCCCTGATGGATTTTCCTTCAGCTATCAGATGGATAATCAGCTCTTAAAAAGGGTTGTGGGGTACCGAAATTTTACAGCTGCTCAGTTTCAGGGGCGAACAGTTTATGGATACCAGAGTTTCCCCCTATTTGACATCGTTCAGAATTTTTTTCACCCCATTGCCTATCTAGATTTCACCAACTTAGTTTGGGCTTCAGATGAACGAATGGCTCAGCGAGATGTGAACCGCTATACTCTAAAAGATGACCCTCAGACTATCTATTGGATTGATCAACAGACCGGACTGCCCTTATTAATTCGCTCAGCTAATGAGACTGTCCTTTCTGTGGCAAACTATCGATTCGACTCTGGCTTTGAGGAGCATTATCGTTATCTAGAGCTGGATGTAGATTTTCCGACTGGTACTGGTAAAGTGACGTTGGT
>JAAYRO010000034.1 GCA_012518735.1 Bacillota bacterium | reverse complement strand
CTGGGAACCGCCTTAGCTACGGCTTTGGTGGTTCTTGTTTTTTGAGCATGCCTAAGGACAGATTTATAATGGTATCACCGAAAGGGCGTGTATTAACGCACGAAAAACCACATTATCAGAAAACATGCTCTATTTGAGTGGCAAGATTCAAAAACTAGGTAGAGTAGACAAGAAGGACTCCTATTTAGATGCCCTAGGACACGTGGATTTTTCGACCGAAATGGAGAACGCTAAACTTCTATCACAACATTCACGTAGTATTCACCAAAGAAGCACAAACGGCCGATGAGTATATTGAAAAATTCGCCTTTGATCACCAGAAGAAATATGATATTACCGTTGCCACATCCGATGGTTTGCAGCAGATCATCATTAGGGGTGCTGGCTCTGCCTTGTTATCCGCTAGGGAACTAAAGGAAGAGGTAGAAATTGCCACTGAAAGGGCTAACCAATCCTATCATAAAAGACAGGGGGCAACCCGCAGCTCTCTTGAAGAGATATTGCCGTCTGAAGCCCTAGAGAAGATAGAGGATCTGAAAAAGGAAGACAAATAAGCGCAAGGTTGAACCAGTCGAAGTGCTCTAAAGATCCATTAATAAGCTTCTTTATGTTTTTTTAATCCTTTCATCTCATTATAGCCGATTAAAACGGTCCATACATAAGCACAAGTTTTAGGTATCATTAACATTCCAACAAGAGGATTGATATCTCCAAATAATACTACTGGTATATAGAACGCAAAGCTAAGGACAATTGTGAGCCACATATTATTAAAGGCTGAATCTTCTGTTTTCTTGGTACTCTGGTAGAATAGAACGATCACAAGAACACCCATTGCCGCAAAAGGAATATTGCGATAAATACCCCAAGATAGAGGAGGTGTAGAACTAGTCCACGCATTTTGTGGCATTAGGCTGAGTGCAATTCTAGCGATCGCTAACGCATATACTAAGAATGTCAAGTTTTGCTTTCCTTGTATTTTATAGCGTAAACGCCAAACATAATACAATATTATATAAAATATAGTCATTGTAATTGAGGTAATGAATTTACCAATACCTAATGCAGCAGTATAATTTTCAAGACCTGTCGTATTAAGGGCCAATGCTCTAGGTACTAAATGAAAAGAATCACCTAATCCTAGTGTTACTGCCATAACTCCAAATAGTTTATACTGCTTATTTCCATTACTGTTTTTTATCATAATAATTCCCATAGTAATTACAGTGACAAGATATACAGCATCAAATGAAGTCTCAATAATCGCTTGCATAATAACTCTCCTTTTGGTTGTCCCATTAGAGACACTCACAATAGATTATGTTGTGTACCAACAAACCTTCTTCATTAGCTAAGTCTCCAGGAGGATCTTCAAGATTAGTATGAACATCATAACTCCCCGCTATGATTCTTGCAGGATTGTTAGGAGATGTCAAGCCTTTTAGTTCTTCCAATCCCTGTATAGTTTCGGTACCTTGAGTCTGATCGAAAGTGGCGTAATGGAGAAGATTCGAACTGTTTACTATCGCTCATTAAAAATAGACCCTAGTGAAGCAGTTACGATAGCACGCCTTTTCCCTGAAGGGGTGCTCTGGCTTCATGCCGCACTGTTTTATTACCATTAAGACGGCTTCCTAATGACGAAGAAAGTGCGAGGGGGGTCGTAGAGGAAATCATCTGTACTTCAAGCGGAAATGATTTCATCACATTTGAGATGAAGGATTTTCGTGAAATCACACCTCACAGAAAATACAAAGGCACTAGCTTTCAACTGGTTGCCCGGATAAATAAAATAGTGTCGCCAATCGCTGTTTAGATTGCTGACTACATCGCAGTTTCATAAGAATACTTTGTCCCGCGGACTTTCCTGCGGGTTTTTTATGGCACATTAAGGAATTTTGAAAGGCAGTAACCCATTAAAAGGAAAGCTAGAGCCATCTTCGAGGAAAGAAGTTGGCTCTAGGTTCTGGTTTCTCTGCTCCACTATCGCTTTTTTGAGAAGATTGATGTCTAGGTCATGGTTGGAAATGGTTTTGTATATTTTTCTGACTTCTGTTCAAAACGTTTGGTGGCTTCGCAATTTGAGGTTATTTCCACTTTGGTCGCCGCGATATCCGCCTTCATATGGGCGATATCGGATTTTAGTTCTGTAAACTGCTCAGTAGTGTCTAACGAATTAACGCTTTGACCGAAGAGCAATGCCTCTTTTTCTTGCAGGAATTGCCCCAGGTTTTCCATAAAGCTCAGATTTAGGTGGATGTACTTTCAGACAAATTACTAAACTGGCCAACCGGAAACACGGGGTCTGAATACGGAGGATAGCGAAGAAAAAATTGCTGCCCTAAACCAAAGGATATACCACTTGGAAGTAGAAAATGGACAACAATTGGAGCCTGATTGCTAAAACTCCTAAGTTTAGATGTGACAAGGGTTACTATAGGGGGAATAAAGATGGTTAGGAGTAATCCCGG
>JAAYRO010000033.1 GCA_012518735.1 Bacillota bacterium | reverse complement strand
TTGATCTGCAGCAAAGTACGAGCCTAAGTCTACAAGATTTCGGATTCCTCTTCGCAAGTTGTCTTGAATATCCCGAATGCCTTTGCTTACAGCAGCTTCAATCATGGCATACGTCATCCGTCTTGTTCTTTCCATTTGGCACCCCCCTTGTGTTGATACCCTTAATATACCCTTTCTTTGTCATAGACAAAATAGACAAATTCCGTAAGTGTCAAAAAATGCGACACATCATGGGATTTGTCTAAGGAAAACATTATGTGTTTCCAGTACAATAGAATCAGTATGTAGGAATGGGAGGTTGTAGTTATGAGTGATTTGGGATTTATGGAGAAGATGCAGGCAGCTGGTCTCCAACGGGCTTTGGCTTATTTAGATTCAGATCCATGGGAGAATATCCCTAAGATAATCAATTGGATGATCAAGCTGGATAGAGAAGAAAAATATGTAGCAAATCAGGCTCGGGTAGTGCGAGATGCGATGTCGGACAAAGACAATAACTGGTATAGATTAGTAGAAAGCATGTACACAGACATTGATGATGGTGTGCGAAAACGTTTGTTCGAAAATTTCTTGATTAACGCATCATTCCTAGGCAGAAAACGGCAGGATAAGGTTCGAGATAAGCATGGGTGTAACATACCTTGGGCCATTCTTCTTGACCCTACTTCCGCCTGCAATCTGCACTGCATTGGATGTTGGGCTTCTGAGTATGGTAATAAATTGAATTTGTCCTTTGAAGAAATGGACAGCATCGTGACACAAGGCAAGGAAATAGGAGTATTCTTCTATATTTTCTCAGGTGGAGAACCACTAGTACGGAAGGACGACATTATTAGGTTGTGTGAAAAACATCCAAACTGTGCATTTTTATCATTCACGAACGGTACTTTGATCGATGAGAAGTTTGCTGACGAAATGCTGCGTGTAAAAAACTTTGTTCCTGCAATCAGCGTAGAAGGTTTTGAAGCTGAGACTGACGCAAGACGAGGAGCTGGTACCTATCAGGCCGTAACGCGAGCTATGGAGATTCTGAAGGCTAAGAAACTTCCCTTCGGCATATCGTGCTGCTATACGAGTCAAAATGTGGAGACCATTGGCAGCGAAGAGTATTTTGATGATATGATTGAAAAAGGTGCTAAGTTTGCGTGGTTGTTTACCTATATGCCTGTAGGCAATGATGCCGTGCCTGAACTACTTGTTTCTGCTGAACAGCGGAAATTCATGTATAACCAGGTTCGTTCATTCCGACAGACCAAGCCAATCTTTACTATGGATTTTTGGAACGATGGGGAGTATGCTGGTGGCTGTGTAGCAGGTGGCAGGCGTTATCTTCACATTAACGCTAATGGTGATGTAGAACCTTGTGCATTTATTCATTATTCCAACTGCAACATTCGTGACACATCCCTTTTGGATGCACTTAAGTCACCACTGTTCATGCAGTATCATGATAATCAGCCATTTAATGATAACCATCTCCGTCCTTGTCCATTACTGGATAATCATGGACGTCTAGCTGAAATGGTAGAGCGCTCGAAGGCCTATAGTACTGATTTACAGGATCCAGAGAATGTTCATGAGCTTACTACAAAATGTAAAGATGCAGCAGAAGATTGGGCTCCTGTGGCAGACCGTCTCTGGAACAGCCGCACCTAATCAACAGAAAGGGTACCGTGTTTATGATTAAGATTAGTGCCGATAGTACTTGTGATCTTTCACCTGAAATCATTGAGTATTACGACATAGCTATTACACCTTTGAGTATTGTAGTTGGCGATGAGACGTTCAAAGATGGCATCGATATAACGTCAGATGACGTTTTCCGATTTGTTGATGAAGAAGGGAAATCCTGCCACACTACAGCGGTTAACGTTTATGAATACCAGAATCATTTTGAGCAGTTGTCTTCTCAATATGAGGCAGTGATTCATGTTTGCTTAAGTTCCGGTTTGTCATCATGCTATCATAATGCAATGCTGGCAGCTGAGGATTTTCCCAATGTCTATGTGGTCGATTCCATGAATCTTTCGTCCGGAAGTGGACATTTGGTGTATGATGCTGCCTTAATGGCTGCACAGGGTATGGAGCCGAAGGAAATATTTGAGAAACTGCAGGCTGTCGTTCCAAAGATCGAATCCAGTTTTGTTATCGATCGGTTGGATTATCTGGCCAAGGGAGGACGCTGTTCCTCCCTTACGGCACAGAGTGCACGAATTCTGCGATTGAAGCCCTGTATCAATGTGAACGATGGTAAAATGACCGTGGGGCGGAAATACCGGGGGAGTTTTGAAAAGGCACTGCAGGCGTATGTACGGGAAAGACTAAAAAATCGAACAGATATTGATTATAGTCGTGTTTTTATCACTCATCCCAGCTGTGAGCCAGAGACAGTTGCTTTAGTTAGGGAGACAATTGAAAAGTACGGGGACTTTCAGGAGATCATTGAAACCCGAGCTGGCTGCACCATTTCCAGCCATTGTGGACCAAATACTTTAGGTATCTTGTTTAAGCGACTATAATGGGCAGGAATCGCCCTTTCTGTGCCGAATACGTAAGCATTAAAGACAAGGAATCGCATTTAGCGATTCCTTGTAGTGTTTTTGCTGCAGCTTGGGTTTGAGCGTTGACTGAAGGGGTGGAGAGGGATGCTGCGCGACATAGTGGAAAGAATGATTCCTTTCAATCGCAGGCAAGAGGAAGGTCCACAGACACGCCTTGCTTTAGACATAGGCACTGAATACGTAAAGGCCATCTATTTAGAGCTGGGCAGCGGAGGTGCGAAGGTAATCGGCGTGGGACGTTCCCCACAGGATTATGCAAACATGGAAAATGGAGCTGTAGCCAATATTTCAGGGGTAGGAGCCTGCTGTCGACAAGCCATGTCTCAAGGTTCTATTATGGCAGGTGTAAAGCCTAAAGAGGTTGTAATTGGGATTGCAGGGCAGTTCGTACAGGGAGCAGCCCGTATCGTAGAGCGCCAGCGTCCTCGGGCAGAGAAACCCCTCAGCCGCCAAGAGCTGCTCAAGCATGTTCGAGAAGCTCAGGAAGAAGCGTTAGCAAGTGTTACAAAACACACGAAAGAGCGTCTTGGGTATGAACAGTTGGATATGGAATTGGTGAATTCATCTATTGTAAGCATGACCATAGATGGATATCCCATATACAATCCTATCGATTTTCGAGGACGTAATTTGGAATTTTCTATTTTCATGACTTTTGCTCCATTAGTTCATGCCGGTGCCATGCGTACTATTGCTTCTCGATTAGGTTTAGACTTAGTAGGAATGATCGCGGAACCTTATGCTGTTGCAGCTAGTTCATTAACAGATGAAGCTCATGAATTTGGTTCGTTAGTTATTGATATTGGTGGCGGAAGTACGGATATTGCCTTAGTTCAGCAAAAAGGTATTGTAGGTACGAAGATGATGGCCATGGGCGGACGAGCTTTTACTAAAGGAATTGCCGCGTATTTCCACAAGACTCTGCGAGAGGCGGAGCAGATGAAATTGGACTTTGCTGACGGAATAGGCAGTCCAGAAGTAGCCCCTGTTGTGCAGGCTGATCTTGAAATATGGCTCGACGCCTTATTAATTGCACTGCGGGAGCTGTATTCTGGAACTCGATTCCCTCCACGGATTGCCATTTGTGGCGGTGGAAGTGGGCTGCCTGGGTTGATTGAGATTTTGCGAAGCGAGAAACTAACTGCTTCGGGATTATTTGATCAGCGGCCAGAGATTACATTACTGGAACCAGAACATATTTATGGTTTAGCCGATCCAAAGGAGTTTTTGAGAGGGCAGCAGGATGTAACTCCTAAGGCAATTGCGTACCAAGCAGCCTTAGTTCAACCAACCATCCCTTATGTGGGAGGTGCAAGACGTTCATGATGGTGCATGTGGAACCTTCTGATGAACTTAATACTATTATCCATCGAGTTCGACAGATCGAGGATGAGGAAATTGTGATAGTGTTTCCTGAAAAAGGAGATCTCTTTCAAGATCCTGTTCTTATGCATCTTCTAAATCAGTACGGTAAGAGTTGGAAGAAGAAAATAATTATAGACAGTGCTGATCCAGTCATTCGTCATAATGCGGAGACAGCAGGGTTGGATGTCCTTGATTTGAAAGTTCCAGAAAGACCGATGAATGAGGGTAAGCGTGCAGGATGGGTTGAGAGATTAACAGTGATTTTGGTCATTCTCTTAGCGTTTGGTGGATTAACATATTTTGCTGTTCCTCGCGCGGTTGTGGTTGTGACCCCGGCAGTGCACGAGTTTTCTGAGAGAGTGAAGGCTCCCCTAAACCAGTTGAGTGGTGTTCAGTTAGTTGAGGTGAGTACGATGATCACTCGTCGGACTCCATCTACAGGTCGTCAGACAGTGGGCATTACGAAATCTACGGGAGAAGTGGTTTTGGTGAACCAATCATCTGAACCCATTCTCGTTCCTCGGGGAACCATTGTGACAACAGGGGGAGATACGGCTTTTCTGCTGACTCGGGATGTGAAGGTGCCAGCTGTGTCTACTCAGTATTTCATGGATATTCCCACTGGCCTGCAGGCTGGTCAAGCTTCTGCTCCTATAGAAGCGCTAACAGCCGGCAGCAGGGGTAATGTGGCAGAAGGTCGAATCCAGCATATCGTAGATTTTGATCTTGTTGTGCGGAATCCAGAACCTACAAAAGGAGGCACTGATACTGTTCTTTCCGTTTCCACCATAGAAGATATTGACAGGGCACGTGGACTAGTTGAGCGGGATGGGCCCCATCTTACCTTAGAAGCTCTTCAGACAGCTGCTCCGGAGAGGATTGTTCTATCAGACAGTCTGCAGTTTGAACTTGAAATTATGGAACAAACCCCTCTCGGCGAAGAAACGGAAGAAGTGTTTGTATCTGCTCTTTCTAAGGGAAAAGTACACGTAATAGACAAAGAAACTCTCCGAAAGGAGCTTCAATCAGAACTAGAAAGGCTTCTGCCAGGGGATTTCCTTGTAGTCGATGGTTCTCTGGAGGTGTCTAATTTTGTTGTAGAGGGTTTACCTGGAGCTCAAACGTTGGAGATTGCTGTGCAGGGTCAAAGGCGGGGTAAAGTGAGTGGAGAAAGACTCATTGACCGCCTCATTGGGCAGCCTAGAAATGAGTTGAATAAGATAAAGGTGGATTTTCCCGAGATCGCCGAGATTGAGGTTCGCAATTTCCGTGGTGATAAGCTGCCTCGTTGGCGTCATTGGTTGACAGTTCAGATTCGTGATTCATCTGAGAGTTTGTATTGATAGTAAGGAGATTTTCGTGGAGTACCAGGAATTAGGGAAAACAGGATTATATGTGTCGCGGTTGTGTTTTGGAGCATTAACTGTAGGGCCACTTCAGCGAGGGCTTTCGGAGGAGGAGGGGGGCGCCATTATCCGCAGAGCCTTGGAGCTGGGAGTGAACTTTATTGATACAGCAGAGCTATATGGTACGTACGGTCATATTCGGGCTGCAGTACAGGGTTTAGAACTAGAAAAGCCGCTGGTTGTGGCGACAAAGTCGTACGCCTATACTAGAGAGGGCATGCATCAGAGTCTTGAAAGGGCGCAGCGAGAGTTAGGAATGGATGTGATTCCCATTTTCATGCTGCATGAACAAGAGTCTAAGCATACTCTGCGGGGTCATTGGCCAGCATTGGAAGTGCTGTGGGAGGCAAAAGCGGCTGGTGTGGTACAGGCAGTAGGAATCTCTACTCATCATGTGGCTGGGGTCCAAGCTGCAGCCCAGATTCCCGAGATCGATATTATCTCACCCCTAATTAATGTTACAGGAATTGGGATTCAAGGTGGAAATCGGGAGGAAATGCTGGAGGCCATTGAGGAAGCAGCGAACAATGGTAAAGGGATTTATGCTATGAAACCTTTAGGCGGAGGACATCTCTTATCCAGTTGGTCACATGCGCTGAATTTCCTGTTAGGGAATGAGTACATTCATTCGATTGCTGTTGGTATGAAAAGCATATCAGAAGTAGAACATAATGTGGCATTTTTCAACGGGGAACAGAATATTCCTGAACCGAACGGTGCCACTCGGCGGCTTCATATCGATGATTGGTGTTTAGGCTGCGGGGCGTGTGTTAGGGCATGTCCGAATAAGGCTCTAGAAATTGTCAATGGGAAAGCCTCGGTAGTTCATAGAGAAAGATGCGTTTATTGCGGATACTGTGGCGCCAGCTGTCCCGAATTTGCTATAAAAGTTATTTAGATGGGGTTAATTAATGAGAATTTTAGGACTAGACGTAGGAGAAAAAACCATTGGTGTAGCAGCGAGTGATGTAATGGGCTGGACGGCTCAAGGCATTACTGTGATTCGGCGCAGTACTCTTGAACAGGATTTTGCTGAATTAAGGGCGATTGTAAAAGAGTACGATGTGGATAAGTTTGTTGTTGGGATGCCTCGTCGTACAGATGGGAGCTACGGACCGGAGGCAGAGAAAGTTCGCAGTTTTGGGGAAGAATTGGAAAGGGAATTTGAACTGCCAGTCGAATATTGGGATGAGCGGTTTTCTACAGCTGCTGCAGAACGAATATTACTGGAAGGAGATGTAAGCCGAGCAAAACGCCGTCGAGTTATTGATAAGGTAGCCGCGGCAGTGATTTTGCAGGCATATTTGGATCGTCAATCGTAAAGGATATATTCAAAGGAGGAGTTCCCTAATGACACATGACCATGAGCACGACCACAATCATGAACAAGATGATATTATTCTTTTAATCGACGAGGATGGCACCGAACATCAGTTTACAATTCTCGAATACTTGGAGATCGATAATCAGGGATATGCTGTTTTACTGCCTGACGTGGATCCAGAAGGGGGAGCGGTGATTTTCCGAGTAGAAACGGACGAGAATGGTGAAGAGGTCCTGTATGATATTGAAGATGATGACGAGTTTGAAAAAGTTGTAAGTGTCCTCGAAGCTGATATGGGCATTGAGGAATAAGGCATTAAGAACATGTCCTGTTTGTCAAACATAATACTTTCGGTTATAATTAGGTTGTGTAAGTACCAGGGGGTGTAGTCCTAATGCCCAATAACCTTCGTGTAACCACTGAACGGACCGTTTTTTTAGTGGTCCGTTTTCTGTTACTATTGGGAATGTTAACCACCATTAGTCTAGCAGGCGTTGTTATGTATGCGATTCAGCCAGCTAGTTCCGATCCAGCAGAGTTGACCCAATTGATTGCAGTAACCTCTGGAATGACAGGGCGAGATATTGCTCTGTTGTTGGAAGAAAGAGGAATTGTAGATGACGCTCTCTTGTTTCGCCTGTTAGTTCGCTTAACGGGCACTGAACATCATCTGCAGGCCGGACATTATTTGCTAAATCCAAATATGGATTCAATGGAGATTATTGAGCAGCTGCGGACAGGTAAGACTGTTACAGAGCGAGTTGTCATTCCTGAGGGATTTGAACTGAAGCAGATCGCAAAACTTCTGGCAGACAAAGGTCTAGTTGACTACGATCGATTTCTCGCATTAGCCAGCAGCGCAGAAGCAGTGTTTGGAGAGGCTCTTCCCATTGATCTGCCCATTGACACTTTAGAGGGCTATTTATTCCCAGACACGTATTATTTCAGCTTTGGCCAATCAGAGGCGGACATTATAGGTCAGATGGTATATCGATTTGTTGAAGTGATAGACGAACACGTAAGTGACGCCCTTAAACAAAGTGATCTGACCCTTCACGAAGTTGTGACGCTGGCTTCTATTGTGGAGAGAGAGATTATGGTAGATTGGGAACGTCCCCTTGTAGCTTCCGTATACCTTAATCGTTTAGCTATTAATATGCCTCTGCAGGCTGATCCTACAGTGCGTTATGTAATGACAGAAGACCGATCTCGAGTGCTGTATCGGGATTTGGAGATCGACTCCCCATATAACACCTATCGGAATCGAGGATTACCACCGGGGCCTATTGCCAGTCCTGGTTTGGCTTCGATTTTGGCTGTCCTAAACCCAGCCGATGAAGATTATTTATATTTTGTTAGTAAGAGAGATGGAACCCACCAATTCAGCCGTACCTTTAATGAACATGTACGAGCTAGACGTGCGTTGGGTTATTGAGGAGGTTACTTTGTGAAAATCCCTGAACTATTGGCTCCCGCTGGAAACATGGAAAAGGCTTTGGTTGCCATGGAATACGGTGCTGATGCTTTATATCTTGCTGGTAAGCAGTTTGGTATGCGGGCTCAAGCGGGAAACTTTGATATGGATGAGCTCAAAGAGGTCTTAGAGAAAGCTCACAGCCGGGGAGTGAAAATCTATGTTACGGTGAATACTTTTCCCCACAATGATGAGGTAGATAAGCTGCCTCGTTATTTGGAAGAGCTAGGCACACTAGGTATTGACGGAATGATTATTGCCGATGTTGGGGTATATGCACTTGCTAGGAAATACGCCCCTAATATATCCTTACATCTCAGTACACAGGCTAATACTGTTAACTACAAGTCAGCCCAGTTTTGGGCTGATTTAGGGTTTAAACGAATTGTTATGGCTAGAGAGCTCACCCGTGAAGATATTCGGCGGATTCGGCAGGAGACTGATGCTGAGCTTGAAGTGTTCGTCCATGGGGCCATGTGTATGGCATATTCTGGCCGGTGCTTGTTAAGTAATGTACTAACTGGTCGTGATGCGAATCGAGGTCAGTGTGCCCAAAGCTGTCGGTGGAAGTACGCTGTAGTAGAACAGCGCCGCCCAGGAGAGTATATGCCTATTGAAGAGGATGAACAGGGCACTCATATTTTTAACTCTAAGGATCTGCGCCTAATCGAATATATACCAGACTTGGTGGATATTGGTGTGGATAGCCTAAAAATCGAAGGGCGTATGAAGAGCTCGTATTATGTTGCTACAGTAGTGCGGGCTTATCGGCAGGCTCTTGACTTATATGCTGAGGATCCTCAAGGATATGTGCTGCCTAATGAACTCATAGAAGAACTTGATAAGGTGAGTCATCGGCCCTACTGGGCAGGATTCTTTGTCCCAAGCGATGCTGGCATTCACCGCCCAACCGGCTCTTATTCTCAAAGTTTCGATGTAGTTGGTCTCATACAGGAGTATGATCAGCAGAAGGGTGAAGCGGTAGTTGATGTGAGAAACAAACTCTGTGTAGGAGACATAGTTGAGGTTATGCAGCCGCATGGAGGCAATATTCAAACTACCATTCGGGAAATGATTCAGGTTGAGACGGAGGACATTTTAACAGAAGCACATGCGAATTACACTGTGCGAATTCCAATGGAGTCAGTCAATCCTCTGTCTATGTTAAGGATTCGGAGAAGTTAGTGAATAAAGGCCGGGAACATACGATGTTCTCGGTTTTCTTATAGGAGGTAGGTTTGGATGGGAAAGCTCAAGAAAGGACAGAGATTCTCTGTAAGAATTGATGGTCTAAGCCACGGGGCAGAGGGCGTAGGTCGAATTAATGAAAAGGTTGTGTTTGTTCCTCAAGCGATTCCGGGGGACACTGCTCAGGTGCAGTTAGTTCACGTTAAAGATAGATTTGCTCATGCCGTTTTAGAAGATATTATAGATCCATCCCCAGACCGTATAATCCCCAGCTGTCCTCATGCACAGGAGTGTGGTGGCTGCCAATTACAGCATATGAGTTACGATGCTCAGCTACAGTGGAAAAGGCAGCAGGTACAGGATGCAGTGGAGCGAATCGGCCATCTTAAAGTACCGGTTTTGCCCACTAAAGGAATGGATACCCCCTTTGGATATCGCAATAAGGCTCAGTTTCCTCTAGGAAGGGATGGGGGTCAGGTCGTAATGGGATTTTTTCGAAGGGGTACCCATAACATTGTTGATCTAACCCAGTGTGAAGTACAGCACCCCCTCATTACTCGGTTAGCTCTACAGGTAAAGGAGACTGTTGAGAGATTGGGTATAGAGCCCTATGATGAAATAGCCCATACAGGGGTACTGCGTCATGCTGTGATTCGAGTGAGTTTTTCTGAGAACAAGTTGATGTTGGTTTTGGTAACCAAGACTAAGGAAATTCCACACCTTGATTCTCTCATTCAGGAATTAGTGGAAACCGTTCCGGAACTGGTGAGTGTTGCTCAGAATATAAACCCAAAAGTGACGAATGTTATCTTCGGTCCAGAAACCCATCTGCTGTGGGGCGAAACACATTTAATGGAGAGGATTGGCAGGATGGTTTACGCCATTTCCCCTCGTTCGTTTTTTCAGGTTAACTCGACACAGACGAAGGTTTTATATGATTTAGTAAAGGAATATGCTGATCTTCAGGGTCACGAGACCGTTCTTGATCTTTACTGCGGTACCGGCACGATTGGTCTATACTTGGCCCAAGAGGCCAAACAGATCATTGGTGTGGAAACCATTCAAGATGCTGTGCATGATGCTGAGAGAAATGCCGCTCTAAATGGAATCGATAACGGAAGATTTATTCATGGAAAGGCGGAAGAGGTTGTTCCCAAGTTGGTTCAGGACTTAGGTAAAATTGACTGTGTCATACTGGATCCACCGCGGAAAGGTTGTGAACAGGTGGTTTTGGACACATTGGCTGAAGCAAAAGTCAGGCAAGTTGTTTATGTTTCGTGTAATCCTGCAACACTTGCCCGAGATTTGGCGCACTTAGCCGCAAGAGAGTATAAGGTTGGATCAGTACAGCCAGTTGATCTCTTTCCTTGGACACGCCATGTGGAGTGTGTTGTTATGATGTCGCTTGGGAATGGGCTGGGGTGTTAAAGAAGGTTTATAGAAGTGGTTTCAGGAATTTTGTCTTGAAATGGGACGAGCCGGAAACCCCTGTTTTTGTTTGGGGATGAGCGAAAATGTGGTGGAGTAGGTAGGGTTGAGTGGACAGGTTAGATAATGAGGCATTTTGACGTGGTTGAGTAGACAAAATAGATAACCCCTCAAAAAGAGGGGTTGAGTTGATAGTGTAACTGTATTTGCTCGATGCTATTTGCCTAACGAATGTCTAAAGACGGAATCAATGTGTGCAACTTCTTGTGATTTCTTAAGTGCAAAAATAACTTGTCAATAAATAACGGATTCTTGTACGACAAGAATCCTAGCAGGTTTTTAACGAATAATGGCTAATTAGACACAAAAGGGTTCAGTTCAGATGCAAACTTTAGGTAATGGTTTATCAGCTTAAATTGTAATAACAAAAAAACCCCCACTTAAGTCCATTTAAAAGTAAACAGATAGCATATTTAGACGGGAGTGATAAGCATAATGGGTGAACAAACTTGGCGTGATACTTTCAAGATGAGGAGATGCTGGACAAAGTGAAGACCGCCGGGTTTAAAGATGCTTTTATTAAATTTGAATAGTTTGGTTGCCAAATAGCCTCTTATTGTCCTTTGGATAGTAGGAGGCATTTTTTTGTCTATAGACCGTCCGAATTAGGTGCCTCCCATGGCTTATAGTAGGAGGCGATATTCATGCAGATTATTGAGGGTAACCCACTAGCCAAGAAGCCTGTGCAGATTGAAAGGCCAACTCTAGCTGATTTGCAGGGTGAATTTGACTATTTTCGGGTGGAGTACTTGGTTAGAAGGCTACTTGTTGAAGGTTTGATTACCTAGGCGAAGCAGAGAAAATCAAGGCTCTAAACCGCCAAACTTTCAAGCCCTTATTAGCTCCGTTAATGTCTGATAAACCTTGATAGAATGGTGCTTTAGAGGTAACATGTCACATACCAAAGGGGGTGATTGAAATTAGAACCGTAACTAAAATTCCGGCAAGTAGAGATTTGGAATCGCTAAAACTAAAAGTTGCTGCCTATGTCCGGGTATCGACCGATCAGGATGAGCAGCTTTTAAGTTTTGAGGCTCAACTCAAGCACTACGAATTAATGATTAAGGGCAATCCCGAGTGGGAATTTGTCGGGATCTATTCTGACGAAGGTATTTCTGCAACAGGGGTAGAGAAGAGAAATGGGCTTTTGCAGCTGATTACCGATTCGGAAGAGGGCAAAGTGGATTTGATTATCACAAAATCAATTAGCCGCTTTGCCAGAAACACCGTTGATTGTTTAGAGATGGTACGGAAACTCACGGATTTGGGTACTGCGCTCTACTTCGAGAAAGAACAAATCAACACAGGCAGCATGGAAAGCGAGTTAATGCTCAGTATTTTAAGCAGCCTCGCGGAAAGTGAATCCATCTCCACATCAGAGAATGTAAGCTGGGCGATTCAGAACCAGTTTAAAAAAGGCACTTTTAAGCCCCGCTATGCGCCTTTCGGCTACGACATCGTAGATGGCAATTTCAAACCCAATTACGAGCAGGCAAAAGTAGTGAAGCGCATCTTCAAAGAGGCTCTTGCGGGGCTGGGCACTGAGAGAATTGCAAAGGGATTAAACGAAGATCAAGTTCCCAGCAAAAGAAACAGTCGCTGGACCGGTAGTACCATTTCCGGAATTCTGAAAAATGAAAAGTACGTAGGTGATGTGCTTTTTCAAAAGACTTATACGGATCGTAGTTTTAAACGCCATCGCGACGGTGGCGAGAAAGCACAATACTACATCAAGGATAACCACGAAGCGATAATTAGCCGGGAAGATTTTGAAACAGTCCGGTTTGAGCTTGAAATGCGTAGGAAAGCTAAAGGCATTAAGGCGGGAGGTAGCAAGTATAAAAACCGCTACGCCTTTTCAGGCAAGATTGTCTGCGGCGAGTGCGGTAGTACTTTCAGGCGCAGAACTCACGGCAAGGGTGAAAAGAAATATATTGCTTGGGCTTGTCTAAAACATTTAGAGGATAGCTCGGCCTGCTCCATGCTCTTCATTCGGGATGAACCTATCAAAAAGGCTTTTGTGGTTATGGAAAATAAGCTGCGTTTTGGGTGCGACCTTGTTTTAAAGCCCTTACTAGAAAGGCTCAAAAACCAGGATCTAAAAACTAACTTTGCCAGGATTGAGACCATTGAAGCGATCCTCGAAGATAATTCTCAAAAGCAGAAGACAGTCGCCGGGCTTTATGCCGAGAAGTACCTAGAGCCGGGTACTTACAAAAAGGTGCAAAATGAGCTTTTAAAAGAAGCACAAGCCTTAATCGGCGAAAAAGAAGCCCTAGTTAGAAGCATTAACACGGGAACCTCTACCGTTAAGGAACTGGAGATTCTCGTGAAGGAGCTGGCAAGAGGTGGACAACAAGAGGATTTTTCAGAAGAACTTTTTGCAGAGTACGCCACCGGGATCATTG
>JAAYRO010000032.1 GCA_012518735.1 Bacillota bacterium | reverse complement strand
GGTCTAAAATCCATTTACAGTACCCTCCTTCCGACAGATTCCTTGATATGGGCAGTATCTGCACAAACTCGTCGAAGACGGTCGAATAGGAAATTCGCCATTGAAGATCCTGGTCAGTAAACCTTGGATCGTTTCTTGGAAGAAATCGATTAGTTTTAAAAAATCTTCATCCCCTAGGCAGTTTTTTCCTCCTCGAACCATGAGCTGCTTGTGGAACTCTCGCCGAAAAATTCCAACACGACGTGTGTCTCTTGTAAGATAATAAGCTACCCCTACATTACGGGCTTGAGGGAACAGATGCTTGGCTGCTAAGAGATAGGTGGCAATCTGCACATCGCCCCCACTTAGAATTTCAGTTAAGGTAGGGGCACCACCAGTCTTATAATCATAAAGAACGTAATCACCTTGGGAATTAAGGTCAATCCGATCAATAATGCCCCGAAGCTCGACTGGGCCTTCCTCTGTAGGAATGGCAAGACCGCGAAACGGCATTTCTAAGTATTGGGGTCGGAATCCCTGCTCTACGAGGGTCAGGTCATTGCGAACGAACAAACGCAGTTGGCTGATTACTCGTTCTGCTGGAGATTGACCCTCTTTATGGTATTCCTCCTGCATAATCTGCTCAATTCTTATTTGAGCCTCATCTAATGAAGGAAGGGATGCATTGAGATAGGTCTGCCAAAAATTGCAGAGTACCTTATGAATTATACTCCCTTCTCTGCTGGGAGTCAGTTCTAGTGTGTCTTCCTCGTGAGGTTCAACCCCTAACACATAAGTGCAGAAAAACTGATAGGGACAGCGGGCGTAAATATTCAGCTGAGAGGTGGACAATCCCTCCTTGAGAATTCGGTCTTGAACAGCCTGTTTGATGGCACTATCCTGCAGAAAGCCATCACCTAAAAATAACGAAGGCGTATGACGGCGCTGACGAGTATCTGTTATTGATGAACCTTGCGCTTTGGGTAAGACAGATGCAGGCAGATTGAGTTTGCCATCTCGATCCGTTTCTGGATAATACATAAAGACTTCGTCTGCAGAGCCAATTAAGCGCTCATAAAGGGACTGAGCATCAGCATGGGCTTTTTCCTTGGTCAGCCAGTGCGCGTTTCTTTGTGAAGGAAACTGACCTTCCACCAATCCTCCTGCGTAAAGCTGGCGATAGGTATGAGCTCCCAACTCGTCCACACTGATGATGCTTAACCGATCCTGAAAACTTCGGCGGGGACGAATTTGATAGCTTTCCATCAAAGATTCCAAAAGGAGGACAAATTGGCTGGGAGCTGCTTCCCAATTACAATCGTCTAAGTTATCTAGGATAGTCCACAGCCCATCCCACGATTTTACGAGCAAGGCCCACTGCTCCACATCGACAGTGAACCATTTCTCTGGTTCTAGAAAGCTCAGCACTGATCGAAGTGAGTGTACATGCTCTTTAACCGGTTTAGTGATGAATCCTTGGCCGCCGGCAGTTATGATCTCTAAGACTCTCCCCCAACCAGGATAGGAAGTTAAGTATTCTCGCCAAGCAGGTAAACCCTTTAGGGGTGGTGCCAGCCGCAGAACTCGATGCTCCTCGAGTGTTAGTTCAAAAGGAAAGCCCCAACCAGGAACGGTCAAAAGCTCTAAGTGATGCTTATGCCAACCCTCTAGTTCACCTACCAGCAGCGTTAATACAGCCTTTCCTAAGGGAGTGCTGCGCAGACTCTGGGCCGGCATCCTCCACGGAATCTGCAGCCTTTCAAAGATAGGTATAATAATAGGCATATACATTCTTGGATTGGGAAAAGCTACCCCAATGTCTTCTGGACTCAGTCCTTGTTCCAGCTGTTTTCGAATGGCTAATCCCATTGTTTCTACTTCTTCGTACGGATCCTCTGCAGCACGAACCTCCAGGACAGCTTCTTCCACTGAAGACCATGTATGACGTATTTTCCTGCCACCAGCCACCGCCTGAATAAACTCTGTTTCTAGAGGTGAAAGATCACCTAAACCGATTAGCTCAATCTCGCTTGCTTCTTTGACTATACTAGTAAGAGAAGCTAAAGGAATGGCTCGACCGATCTGCCCAGGTCCATCCAAGACATTGTGCTGAGCTAAGCACTCATGATACTTCTGGTGCAAAAGCTCCAGTTCACTGCGGCCCCTCACAGGTAATTTTCCCAATACCTTTTCACCCAAATCCATTTGGCGAAACAACCACTGAAGCTCCTTTACAAACCCTGGATAATGAGCGATAGGAGCAAAAAACTGCAGGTTGGAACGGACTTCATTTAGAGACTGCCAAACGGCGATTTCCTCCATTATTTTGTCATCCCGATAGGGAACACCGTGTTCCTTCAAGATTTTCGCAGCCAGACTAGGTATAGTAAATGGCAGCAGTTGACCTCCTGTAGAAGAAGGGACTTGCCGCCATTTGCGGAGAAACTGATTGGGAACTAACTGCAATACAGTCACTCTCTCACCTCATATTCAAAGAGAATATTTTCTAATATCTGAGCAACCCCATCCTGGTCGTTACTGGCAGCTACTAAATCCGCTGCCTGCCTCACAGACAAAGGGGCATTCTCCATAGCCACCCCCACACCTGCCCACTTAATCATCTCTAAATCATTTACATTATCGCCAATGGCTATTACTTCGTGGGGCTCTACACCTAACTTGTCACAAACATAAGCCACACCTGTCCCTTTAGAGCAGCTGCCAGTAATGATTTCAATTCCATGCCAATCGTCATGCTGCGCGCCAAACAGCATTACATTTAAACCATTTCCATACGTACTAATCAAATGGTTATACAAAGGATCAACTTTCTTAGGTCGATCGATTAAGGAAATTCTTATTGGTGGAATCGTCAATTTTACCTGCGGGACTGTTTCTCCCACTTCCCCACAGTAGTGCAGCATAAGATGCTTTGTAGTTTTCCAAGCATACGCAGGAGCAATTAAACGCTCTCCTCCACTCTCCCCTGTATAAACCACATAGTTTATCTGTTCTTCCTCCAACAGATTGATAATTTCTCCCGCAATCTCTAAGTCGATCCCCCACTCTGCCACAGTCTGCCTTTTTTTCATATCGTAAATGACCGCACCATTATGAACAACCAGCAGATCATTGACACCTAAAGCCTCTGCCCAAGGCAGAGTGCGTATGATACGACGTCCCGTAGCTAAAATAACGTGTAGATCCTGCTTCTGCACCCATCGAATGGACTGACGAGTGCGAGCAGATAATTCTTCATTACTGGTTAGAATCGTACCATCTATATCCAGGGCAATTAATCGTATACCCATACCTTCACCTCTATAACCAAATGGAAACTTCATCTCGATCCATCTTTGCAATACATTCTCTTAGTTTCCCATTAAGAACGGGATCTTCAATGGTGGCGTTTCGCAATTGACGGAGAAGATCGATTCCTCTTCGGAAAGCAAACACTAAATCTCCTTCATCGATAGCCGCATCCTCAAGCAGTGATGCAAACGATTCACCATTAGTCCATCGATAGGCAAGAGCTGCCACATGATCGTTAAACTGAGCTGTTGGATATCCAATGAATCGCTGCTCCATTTTAGTTATGAAATGCCAAATCCGCAAAATACCGGACATATCAATTTTATGCTTAATCCGAATTTCATTCTTCCGCGGTTCATAACCAATAGAAACACAAATAGCGTTTAATTCTGGAACAGAGTAATCATGGAACATGCCTTCCATAAACATCTCTGTGACAAGCAGTTCATGACCATGAATTTGACTGGCTAACTCACCAGCTGCTGTCAGTTCATCATCTTCTAAGTATCCAAGAGCCTCCAAGAGTGCTTTCTTGTCTAGGAATTCTTGAATGTATTTCTCATGAGGATCTAGTTCTCCTTCTCGAACGATCAAACGCTCATAACGGGCTAACAACCGTCTATAAATCCGTCTTTCCCGCCTGAGAGTGCGCTGGTCCACATGGGGTAAATTCTTATGGAGAATTCCTTCTAAACGACGGTTAATACCGCGAATATCCTTTTTCAAGCGTCGTTTAGTCCGTTTATTATATTCATTATGCAATTGAGCCTCAATTTGAAGTTTTCTGCGGATCAGTTTTCCGAAAATATCGGGACCTGATTTTTTCTGGAGATGGGCACTGTACTTCTCCAGCTCTTCCTGAATCATCTCCATTTCAGTCAAAACGGCTTCCTGCTCAGCAAACGCTTGATAGGTGGCAAAGTTCTGACCTAGAATTCGGTAAATGTCTTCTTCTTCATAGTTCTTAATGAGGTTCAAAATAGAGTTATAAGTTAAGGCAAACTGGCTCTGAAGAGGCTCGATCTCTTGTTCCTTCATACTTGGAAATTCACTCGGATCGAAGTAGCTCAGATCCACAATGGTGAAAACAAAACCTTCTGTATCAATACCGCGCCGCCCTGCGCGCCCTGCCATTTGGAAATACTCTCGATTTGAGATGGGACGAAATGAAACGCCGTCCCACTTAGTGCTGGAATCGAAACAAACGGTCTTACAGGGAAAGTTCAAACCTACAGCAAAGGTTTCAGTACAGTACAATACTGAAATCAAACGATGTGTAAAAAGCTCTTCTACAATGTCTTTTAGGATAGGAAGCATGCCTGCGTGATGATAAGCAATCCCTTTCATGAGCAGACGGCGAAGACTGGGCCAACGCTCACTTTTTAAATCTGGATATCGATCGGTTATCTTCTCAATAATTTCCTTAACTTGTCTCTTCTGTTCCCCATTAAGGAAGTCGTGATATTCACCAAGTTCAAGGGCATTACTTTCGCATTTCCTGCGGCTGAAAGTAAAGAACAAACATGGTAGATAACCGTCCTTAATTTTGTCAATGAGGTCCAAATGGGTTGTAGGCTTCACTAGATCCTCGCTGAGCAGAACATGCCGAGGGATCCCCCTATACCGTCTGTGCTTTTTCTTAATCCGCCCCATAGTAGTAATGCCAAGGGATTGCTCGAATAAAGCATGCCTTAAGGGCACCACTCGTTCAGAGGCAGTGACAATTTGAACAGCCTGACCTTGAATATCCTCGATCCAATTGGCCAGTTGATCCACATTAGGAATGGTAGCACTCAGACCCAGAAAGCGCATGGTATTGGGCATGAAAATCAGACTTTCTTCCCACACACTGCCTCGCTGTGGATCATCAATGTAATGAATCTCATCGAAAATAACATAGCGAACGTCGCCCACCCGTTCGGGACTTTCCTGCAGCATATTACGGAAAATTTCCGTCGTCATAATTAGGATAGGTGCATCGGGATTAATTACTACATCACCAGTTAATATTCCAACGGCCTCTTCACCTACATGAGCTTTAAATTCCTTGAACTTCTGATTGCTTAAGGCCTTAATTGGAGCAGTGTAAACCACTCGTCCACCCTCGTTATAGATCTTTTCAATCACATAGTCAGCTACTAGGGTTTTACCCACACCCGTAGGGGCCGCTACTAGTACTGACTGATTCTTATCAATATATGCTACAGCCTCTTGTTGAAACGGATCGAGAGTGAACCCGCGATACGTACGCACCATATGTTGGTTGATCAATGGGAGCCTCCTCATCTACGCAATTCATATTCATAATGATAATAATTCGTTTCTAATTAAGTTTTACCTTTCTTGTAGTTTCTCCCCTCCATTGAAGAAAAAAGCCACCAGTGGTGGCCAACCTCTAATTTGAACTGCTCAATAATTTAGAAACCTCAGCAGCAAAGGCTGATGACGAAATAGTGTCTCCCATGCCTACAGTGCTGACTGGATTGGGTACTACATGGGCAGGGATAAGGAGCAGATAATGATCGTCACGTTCCATAATCCCTGTCTCTTCAAAATCTGAAGAGACAGGATAACCTCTCTTGCGGGCCTCTTGGGCAGACTGAACCAATTGGCAGCGGCCGATCTTCGATAAATCTACAGCTGCCATAGGCAGTACATCGCCTTTAGGAACAGCCCCGCCCCGCGCGGCCTTGGCCCCATTGACTGCCGATGCAAACAAGCAGGTCTGTCGAACATCTTGGGGACTGACAGGATATGGCTTCGCCAGCACTAAAACGTAATATCCCAAATTATGCACCTGGATCCTAGGTACTCTAAACTCTCTAAAAAGAGCTAGAGCTCCCAAATACAAGCTCATAGCCCGCTCGTACTGGCTGATTTCATATGCTTCCTGTTCATATCCGCAGCAGGTCAAGACCCGTCGAATTTCATTTTCATTGATTCCAAAACTCTCAAAGCCTGGCAGCAATCCATACAGCAGCTCCCTCTCATCTGCCAAATTCCGCGTAGGAACATACTCGTAGTGAAGACGCAGATTAGGATTTTTTGAACGGAGTAAATCCCGCTGGCTAATACTGAGTTCAATATATTCCTGTAGAGAACTGGTCCGTCCCACAATAGGTCCATGGTGATATCCGGCCATAAAACCGCAATCCACATCTGCACCTAACTGGGGGAGAATCTGAACCAAATCATCAGAAAAGGCCATAGCTGCTTTTGGGCTGCGCGTTCCTAGAATGATCCGGTTGGCCCTCGGGGTTGTTACTGTATGATTACCAAAAGCGTACGTTAACCCCTGAGGATATTCAAAAATGAAATTCACTTTCGTCCAGGAATCATTGACCCCGGCTTGAATCGGCACCCAGTGCAGCTTATGGTTAATTTTTGTAGGGAAGCGAATCTGAGGGTTGTAGATAGCTGCCTGCTGTTCTGACAAAACGGAATTATACACATAAGTGGGAGCACCAAAAGCTGCCATTTGATTGGCAATAATCCCTGCTTGGCCTCCCATAGCTTCTGTTCGCTCTGGAAAGTATTCTTCAAACCACGCACTCATTTCCAAATCTACCACATCATAATAGGACTTCCCTGTAGAAAGGCACTCTCGCAGTAAACTTATGAACGCCTCTGGGGAAGTGACGGGAGAACCATGAACGGGATTCTCATGAACAAGATAAGGTTCCTCGTCTAAGATTCTGGTAATGGAATAGGGTGTCACTTTAATAATGACATCTACATTAGCGTTAAATGCAGCAAAAACTCTGCAATTTATGGGCAGCTGCACGGCTTCTTGAAGATACTTCATCCAGCTCATCGAGTTCAGACTCCTCTAAGAAATGAAACAACCTCATCTCGTTGGGGAATAGAAGGCTGAGCTCCGTGCCGCGTTACAGCAATAGCCGATGCCGCATTCGCATAGCGGGCCCCATCTTCCAAACTCTGACCCTCCCCAATCATAACCGCCAAAGCGCCCGTAAAGGTATCACCTGCAGCCACCGTATCTACAGGTGTGACTTTATGGGCAGGCAGATGAAATTCGTTTGTCTTCGTTAACCCATATACTCCCCTTGATCCAAGAGTAATAACCACTTGTTCCACACCTTTGTCTAACAGAACCTGAGCGGCACTTTTGGCACTGGAAAGATCCTTAACCTCAATACCTGTTAAGAGTTGAGCTTCACTTTCGTTAGGCGTAATGACAGAAATATGCTTGTAAATATCTTCCGGTAAGGAATTGGCAGGCGCTGGATTAAGAACTACCTTCACACCTAATCCATGGGCCTTCTTAATTGCGTAAAGAACTGTATCAATAGGTATCTCCAACTGAACAACTAATACGTCACACTGGGCTAATACCGGTGACAGAGCGTCCACGTCCTCTTTGGTCACCGCTCCGTTCGCACCAGGGACAACAATGATTCGATTACTGCCTTGTTCATCGAGAATAATGGATGCTATTCCAGAAGCATGCTTATCATCAACTACAACATAATCTGTGTTTATCTGTTCTGACTGGAGGCTCTGAATCTGATCTTGACCAAAAAGGTCACGTCCCACTCGTCCAGCCATAATAGTCTTGGCACCTTGACGAGCAGCCGCCACCGCTTGATTAGCACCCTTTCCTCCAAAGTAACGATTAAACGCGGTTCCTACAATTGTCTCCCCATCTACAGGAACCCGCGGAGTCTGAACAACTAAATCCATATTCATACTGCCGATTACCAGCACTCTTACACGTTCCACAACCAGTCCTCCAATTATTTCACATTAGTTGAGTCATACTTCTATACTTTCGGCAGAACGCATAAACATCCTGCAAAGAGGTTTCTTCATCTGGGCAATAGACTTCCTTAAATAAAAGGTGTATACTAATAAATAATAAATGGCAAGGGGGTGTCGCTGTGAAAGAGAAAGTTCAGGCAGTACTAGACAGAATTCGCCCATCCATCCAAGCTGACGGTGGTGACGTTGTTCTCGTTGATGTTAACGAAGAGACAAAGATAGCCTATGTGAAACTAACTGGTGCTTGTGTAGGATGCCCAATGTCTCAAATGACATTGAAGGCTGGTATAGAAAGAATTGTCAAAAGTGAAGTTCCAGAGATTGTAGCGGTGGAAGCAGCCCAGTAAGATCCACTGTTCAAGTTTTTGGCGATTAGAGGGGAGCATCCAGTTGTTCCCCTTTTTTGCGTATAAAAAAGGAGGATGGGTCTTGGAAAATCTTCAAAAAGCTGCGCATGATGCAGGTTTCGACGGAATTGGCGTCACTACAGCCTCTCCACTAGAGCATATGAAACCGATCTTAGAACAAGCCAAGGATGAAGGACGCTATCCAGACTTTGTTGAGCAGGATGTAGATAGACGAATTAACCCCCGCTCTGTACTGGAAAACGCAGTCTCCGTAATTGCCGTAGCTGTTGCTTATAAAACAGTTGAACCAGGCCCAACGCCCCCATTACACGGCACCGTCTCCCGTTCGGCCTGGGGCTTAGACTACCACCGAGAACTGGAAAAACGGATGGACCAACTTATTATCTTCCTGAAGGAACACTATCATGCTAAAGCGTGTGCCAAAGCTGTTGACACCAGCCCCCTGATTGACCGGGCCATTGCGATAGAATCAGGTCTAGGGATCCCTGGCGATAACTGTGCCGTCTATGTACCTCCTTTTGGGTCATGGGTTTTTCTGGGGGAGATTCTGGTTGACGCTGTCCTTCCACTGGGTACCACATCTTCTGTCCCTACGAAAACTTGTGTAGAATGTCAGGCCTGCATTAAGGCATGTCCAACTCAGGCACTGTACGCTCCAGGAAAAATCAAGCCCCAACGCTGCATTTCTTATCTTACTCAGAAATCAGGGCAAATCCCCTTGGAGTTTAGGGAGAAGATTAAAAACAGCCTATGGGGCTGTGATATCTGCCAGCAGGCGTGTCCCCAAAACCAATCAGCCAAGGTCAGTCGTCATCGTGAGTTTCGCCCAATTGTAGGACCCCATATTCCCCTCATTCCCCTTTTGTCCTTAAGCAATAAAGAATTCAAGGACATGTTTGGTCCAACAAGTATGGCATGGCGAGGAAAGAACACTGTTCAGCGAAATGCCTGCATTATTCTGGGGAATCAAGGGCATCCAGAAGCGGTTGAACCTCTGAGGCAATGTGCCGCCTCCCATCCCAGTGACACGGTACGAGAAGCGGCCAATTGGGCTTTGAGAAAAATAGAATCACGAAAGTAATTCTTCTGTCACTGCAATTATCTGTTCTATATGGTCATCTGTAATTTGGTGATGGGTCACTAGTCGGATTTTGCCAGGACCGACCGTACTGGCCAAGATGCCTTCCTTACGCCAGGCATTGACTAACCGTTCCCCATCCCACTCTGGATGGGTAACTTCCACCATAACCATATTGGTTTCTACTGGAGCTGCTGTGGAAAGGCCGTCAATCTGCGAAAGGGCATCCCCTAACTGCCGGGCCCGACGGTGGTCGTCCCTTATTTTCTCCGGCATCTCCTGTAGAGCTGTAATACCCGCTGCCGCCACTACCCCTGCTTGGCGCATTCCGCCCCCTAACATTTTCCGAAAGCGGCGGGCCCGATCAATAAACTTCTCAGACCCCACTAAGAGAGAACCAACAGGTGCACCTAAGCCTTTCGATAAACAGAACATCACTGAGTCAAAGGGTTCCCCCACCTCTGCCACTGATAGCCCTAAAAACTCTGCAGCATTGAAAATGCGGGCCCCATCTAGATGAGTGGCTAGTCCATGGCTTTTGGCACATGCAGTCACTTCTTCCACTTCTTGCTGCGGCAATACACGTCCCCCGGCCCGATTATGAGTATTTTCCAAACAGAATAAAGAAGGTGCTGCATAATGGATATCAGCTGGCCTCATAACTGCTTCTAACTGCTCAGGGGTAATAAGACCATCAGGGGTATGGATCAATCGGGGAATAAGTCCACCAATCCGCCCTAAACCACCGACCTCATAGTAATAAATATGGGCTTCAGCCTCTAAAATCACCTCATCACCTGGCTGTGTATGACTTAAGAGAGCTAAGAGATTTCCCATAGTTCCACTTGTTACAAACAAAGCAGCCTCCTTGTTTAACATGGATGCCCCTAACTCTTCTAGTTTCGTTACAGTTGGATCCTCACCATAAACATCATCACCGACTTGAGCTTCAAACATAGCTTGTCTCATTGAATCTGTCGGTTTGGTTACTGTATCACTGCGAAAATCTATAAATTGAGTGCTCATCGTTCTTGACCTCCTTGGGCATAATCTAGTGCTTTTTCTAAATAGGGACGGTATTTACCGTATTCAGAAGGTAGATTAATCAAGACAGCTTCTAAATACTGCTGTGCTTCTAGACCTCCATATAGGGCGATGGACATAGCCAGTTGGGGCTTCATATCATTCCAAGGACTGTTCTCAAAAATATCTGTAAGTAAGGACCATTTCCGCTTACCTCTTGATCCTTGAGCTAACATGTCCGCTATCACGACCAGCAGGTGGCTGTCTCTGTTCTGCTTAACAAACCGCCGCATAGCCGGCACAGCTTTCCCATCTAAACCTCGGAGAAACTGCCATGTAGAATGGAAAAGGGGATCCCAGGAATCCAGTGTAGACAGTAAATGCAGTGCAAGATCACTTGCTTCCTTCACTTCCCACAAATGACACATCCACAACACTTGACGGATATAATCATCTTCTATTTCAGGGTTGACTAAGCGAGCCTCCAAGATTCCAAGAACGAGATTGATCATCTTATAATCTGGCTCCTGATCTTGGAACACGTCATTACTTATAAAGTCATCAAGCGCCCTATCGTACTCATCTTGTTCCAGCACTACGTTCAGATCTGTATACCCAGAAATACTCTGACGGAAATTGCGGAAAGCTCCCAGATCCAAGACTACGTTATCCCCTATTTTCTTACGTTTCTGCCTCTCTGTAACAGCATCCTCAAAAGGATATGTAAAATAGGGCGCTACTCTAAAATTATTCATCAAGGTCTGCAGGCCTGATAAGATAATATGAATGCGGGGGTGACTCACATGAAGCCACATAGGACGGAGATGGGCGCCCCGCAGCATCTTAGCTCCTACTAGGGCTAAAGTGTGGTTCAGTCTTTCCTCCCTAGAAGTGTGGATAAGGTGATGGCAGCGGCGCAGCAGTTCGTCAATATCCTCATCCACCGTTTCATAGATACCCTGGCAGTAAATAGTCATCATTTCACCGTATACCGGCATTCTAAGTTCTGCTGCATAGCCTGCCCCTCGGGTATAATGTTCTGCAAGATACTGAATATCTAGAGGCAGTTGGGTTTGGGCTAGGTCTGTGAGAAGATCATGAACACATTCTTCCAGTTCATTACGGACTCTCTCCAGCTGGGCAACTCCTTCCAGCCCTGCGCAAAACAGCGCCGATACAGTGAGGAGCTCAACAGATGCAGTATATGCAGAGAGAACGAGATCTCGATCGTAGAAGAACATACTGTCCTTAATCTCTAGACACGCTGCGATAAAGCCATCAACAGTGGTTAATTCTTTTACTTCTTGCTCCATTTCCCGATAGTCTCTTTGCACTGACTCGGCCCCCTT
>JAAYRO010000031.1 GCA_012518735.1 Bacillota bacterium | reverse complement strand
TCTTAACAATCTAACCAAGATAGATAAATCTTAAAACAAATAATACTGCAAGAACATAGGTAAGCCAGTGAACGTCCTTGCCTTTTCCACTCAAAACTTTAATGACAGGGTATACAATAAATCCTAAAGCAATACCTGTTGCAATGCTATAGGTAAACGGCATAGCAATCATGGCAATAAATGCAGGGATAGCCTCGTCCATTTCAGACCATTTAATATCCAATACAGATCGAACCATCATCGAACCTACCACAATCAGTGCAGGTGCAGTTGCAGCAGATGGTACAATCGCAATAATGGGGCTGAAGAACAAAGCCAAAAAGAAGCAGCCAGCTGTAACAACAGCGGTGAGACCAGTTCGTCCTCCAACAGCAACACCCGATGCAGACTCTACATAAGTAGTAACGGTTGGAGTTCCAAAAATAGAACCAACTACAGTACCGATGGAGTCAGCAAGCAGAGCTTTGTTTGCCCGGGGTAGTCTGCCGTCTTTATCTAAGAACCCACCCTGCTGTGAAACTCCAATAAGAGTACCGATTGTGTCGAAGAGATCGACGAACAAGAAAGCAAATACTACTTCTACCAGCCCGAGACTGAGTGCACCCTTAATATCTAGTTTCCCGAAAACTGGTGCCCACGTTGAGAAACTGGGGAAACGAACAATTCCTTCTGGCATAGGTGTAACACCCATAGGAATACCGATAACTGCTGTTGCAAGAATACCCCATAAGATAGCGCCATTCACTTTCCGAGCCAGTAAGACGCCAGTAATAAGAATCCCGAGACAAGCTAACAAAACAGATGGTTCAGTTAGATTTCCAATAGAGATAATGGTAGCAGCATCTGGCTGAACTAATCCACCATTTTGCAGACCAATAAAGGCAATAAACAATCCGATTCCTGCACCAATCGCACTCTTCAGTGTGGCTGGTACAGCGTCGATAATCATTTCTCGAATTCCCGTCACGGATAATATAATAAACACAATTCCTGAGATAAACACTGCACCAAGGGCTGTTTGCCAAGTGTAGCCCATGCCAAAAACAACTGAATAGGTGAAATATGCATTAAGACCCATACCAGGAGCTAGAGCAAAAGGGTAGTTTGCAAGAAAGGCCATGAGTAATGTGGCAACAATTGCAGATGCACCTGTCGCGATCATGACGGCTTCAAAAGGCATTCCTGTTTCTGAAAGAATACTCGGATTCACGAAAAGGATATATGCCATAGTCATAAACGTCGTAATCCCTGCAATTACCTCTGTGCGAACACTGGTATTGTTTTCTTTCAACTGAAATTGTTTTTCCCAAAATCCTTCCTGCTGTGCGGTTTGGTTCATACTTGCTTTCGACATTCGCTTTTTCAGCCTCCTAAATCATTGGTTTTTTAGTTCCCGCTGTTATCATTCGCCATAGTCCGGCAGTTCCCTGCTACTAACGTCGAAAATGTTCGGTCATTTTCCGGAAGGAATAAATGGGTCCAACAGCCAATAATCAAGACACAACCCGTGAAAGGAGAGAGATTTTGAAAAAGAAACGCCTTGTTGCACAGGTCACAATCAGCCATGAGCACGCTGGTTATGAATTGGCTGCATATGTGAGAGAAGTTCTCATGATTTCCAGCAGACAGCTGCAGCGAATCGTTCGCACGAAAGGTCTCTTCGTAAATGGACGATTAGCCCATACCAAAAAAATTCTCAAAACCGGTGACAGACTAAAGATTCTCTTGCCCGCAAGTGAGCGGGTAAAGATCACTCCACACCGTGCGAAAACTGAAATCTTGTTTGAAGATGAATGGGTACTGGCTGTGAACAAACAAGCTGGTATACCCATGTATAGTACAACAACTGAAAAGGGGCTGGCTAATGCTGTAGCCTTTTATTTAGCTGAAAATGGTCATCCCATTACTCCCCGCCCTATTCATCGCCTAGATACACCAACTTCAGGGGTCGTGTTGTTCGCAAAATCTGCAGAAACACAAACCATCCTCACCAGACAGTGGACAGAAAGTGATGTTACCAAAATATACTGGGCCTTATGTGCTGGTTCCTTAACGAAAGAACAAACAATTGATACTCCAATACGAGGGAAACAAGCACTTACTAAAGTCTTTCCAGTGAGGGAATGGAACGGTTTTACAGAACTGCGTGTCCAGATTTTTACAGGGCGAACACATCAAATTCGAATTCACCTACAGCAATTGGGACACCCTATTGTAGGTGATCGACGGTATAACACCGGTCCCTTAAGAAACGCACCCCGGATGGCTCTCCATGCTTATTACTTAAGTTTGAGTCATCCTCACATGGACAAAACGGTTGAAATCACCGCGCCTATTCCATACGAAGACTTCCATCTCCTCACTCGCCAATAGCTGTTTGAAAATCCTCTTTGTACTGAAGCATAAAGAGATTATAATAAAGACCTCGTTCAGCAAGAAGCTGTTGATGGTTGCCCATCTCTTGTACTCGACCTTTATGGAGTACAATAATCTTATCAGCATCTTGAATCGTAGATAACCGATGAGCCACTACCAAACTTGTTCTACCAGCTAAAAGGCGCGGTAGTGCATCCTGGATCAACTCTTCTGTTTCTGTATCAATATTTGCTGTGGCCTCGTCCAAAATAAGAATGGCAGGATCAAAGGCCAATGCTCTGGCAAAGGATAGGAGTTGGCGCTGCCCTGCAGATAAAGTGGCGCCACGCTCCATAACAGGCTCATCATACTTAAGGGGAAGCTGTTCAATGAAGTGATGGGCGTTTACATAGCGAGTAATTTCTTCAATTCGCTCATCACTAATTTCTTTGTTGTTGAGACGGACATTGTCTCGAATCGTACCTGAAAACAGAAACACATCCTGCATAACCAATCCAACGTTTCTCCTCAGTTCGTCCTTACTCAGATCCCTAATGTCTTGACCATCTATGAGAATCTGCCCTTTCTGAATGTCATAAAAACGGGTGATTAAATTCATAATAGTGGTTTTCCCTGCACCAGTTGCACCAACAAAAGCAACTGTCTGCCCTGGTTCTATCACGAAAGAAACGTCTCTTAAGATCCAGTCTTCCCCAACATAGGCAAACCAAACATTCTTAAACTCAATCCGTCCGGCAACATGACCCATTCTCTTAGGATGGTCTTTTTCTTTGATTGTTGGCTCTTCGTCCAAAATCAAAAAGAGACGTTCTGCTGAGGCCATGGCTGACTGAAGAATGTTGAACTTCTCTGTCAAATCGTTGATGGGCCGGAAAAACTGTTCCAGATAGTTAATAAATGCGTACAGGACACCAAACTCTACTGCCCCTTGAAGAACATCACCACCGCCAACCCACACCAGCAGAGCCATTGCTAAAGAATAAACCAATTCCATAGCTGGCCTAAAGACTGCGTAAACCTTCAATTCACCCATACTCGCCTGCAGGTGGCTCTTATTGACCTCATCAAACTCTTTAAACTTACGCTTTTCCTGCCGAAAAATCTGGACAATGCGCATTCCAGATATGTTCTCTGCGAAATCTGCATTAATACGAGCCAATCGAACTCGAACTTCTCGATAGGCAGCCCTAGCCTTAATCCGAAAAACGGCAGTCAACACAACAATGAGAGGCATAGCTGCCATACACACCCATGCTAGGCGAGAATTCATCCTAAACATGACAATTACGATTCCCACAAGCATAAACACATCTTTGAACAGATTTACTAATACAGCTGTATACATTTCATGCAAAGTCTGAGTGTCATTGGTCACTCGTGTCACTAACCGACCAACAGGATTACCATCAAAAAAGGCTAGTGACAGTCTCTGCATATGAGCGAATAGTTCTTGCCGTATATCAAAGACAATTCTCTGTCCAGTATACTGAAGCAAATAAACTTGTACGTAATTCATGATAAATCCAATGGTAAGAATGAGAAGAAACAGCCAACCAAGGCGTACAATAGCCTGAATATCCCAAGCCCGTAAGGCCTCCATCTCCTCACTAGTAAGAATTGCCCTCTCACCACTATCTGAAACAAGAATATGTTCTCCATTTTCTTTTTCAATATAATAGTACTCAGCCTCCGAAGGAATCTCTTGGACCCGGTCTGCCCGAATCAAGTTGATTCCCCGTAGAGTCACCACCGAATCATGTTCCATCCCTGCTGGTGCTTCAATATAAGGACGATTCAATCCCATAATGTGATCATCAATGGCTAGTTTAATCAAATATGGGCGCGCTAAATCGGTAACACTAATTAGTAACAGTAACAAAATACATACACAAATCAAGTGCCAATAAGGCTTGGCATAGCGAAGTAAGCGCCTCATAAGGCGTCCGTCATAAACTTTTCCTAAAGACTGTTCTTCGTGGAAATGTTCCATATGTTACCACCTACCCTTAACCAACGCTCTCTATTTCATCTTCCAACAGCTGTTTGTAATACATTTCCTTGTATAGTCCCTCTTCCTCTACTAACTCCTCGTGGGACCCGATTTTAGTAACTCTACCATCTTCTAATACAATAATTTTGTCAGCAGCTTGGAGGGTCGAGATGCGATGGGAGACAATAATCGATGTACGACCGCTCAAAACCGTTTTCAAATTCTGCAAAATGGCCTCTTCCGTTTCTGTATCTACCGCAGACAGACTATCATCTAAAATGAGAATCCGAGGATCCTTAATCAGAGCACGAGCAATGGCAATTCTCTGCTTTTGACCTCCAGATAGCGTAACACCTCGTTCACCAACCAGGGTGTCAAAGCCCTGCGGAAATTCTATAATATTGTCATACACTTGAGCTATTTTCGTATACTCTTCCACTTTTTCTAAACTGCTGCCCGTATCAGCAAAGTCTACGTTTCCACGTATGGTAGTAGAAAAAAGGAAGTTATCCTGCGGGACATATCCAATACTCTCTCGAAGAACTTCCAAAGGAATCTGCCGAATATCATGGCCGTCAATGAAAAGCATACCCCGTTCTACGTTGTATAGACGAACCAGCAGGTTAAGTAGGGTAGTTTTACCTGAACCAGTTCTACCTAGAATACCTACGACTTCTCCAGCCTTAATATCCAGTGAAATGTCCTCCAGTACAGGCTCGTCCGCACCAGGATAAGTAAATGTTAATCCCTTAAATTCAATATTTCCCTCAATAGTGTCTATTGGTAATACGTCTTCTTCATCATACACTTCTGGTCTCTCATCAAAGATAGCGTTTAAACGATCCATGGAAGCTTTACCCCGTTGAATCATATTCATTACCCAACCAATGGCCATAACAGGCCAAGTCAACATACCCAAATAACTATTGAAGGCAACAAAATCGCCTAGTGAAATACGTCCGTTAATCACCATAATTCCACCATAACCTAGTACGATAGTGAAACTAAGAGCTGATAGATACATAGTCAATGGGAAAAATAGACCCCAAACCCGAACCAGTTTCATGTTTTTAGTAACGTTTAGTTCATTTACCTCTTCAAAGCGCTCAATTTCTGCCTTTTCTTGTGCAAAACCCTTAACCACTCGAATTCCTGAGAAGTTTTCCTGTACACGATCAGTTAGTAGAGCAAAAGCCTCCTGTACAGCTCGGAACCGTCCATGAATTATTCTCCCAAACCCCACTACCACTCCTACCATAAAAGGCAGTGGGAGTAAGGCAATAATGGTCAGCCTCCAGTTAATAGTTTTCGCCATCATGATAATGATGACAGTGGTTAAGAAAAGGGCATCTACGGAGTTGACGATACCAGGGCCTAAAGCCATCCTAACAGCGTGAATATCGTTCGTTGCATGAGCCATCAATTCCCCTGTTTTATGACGGTTAAAGAACTCTGTAGAAAGGCTCTGAAGATGCTGAAACAGCATATTCCGTAGGGTGTACTCCAACTTACGAGCGTTACCCATAACATAAATCCGCCAGAAATACCTGAAAATCGCAATAAAGATAGACAGCCCTATAAAGGCACCAATAAAGTAAAGTAATTCCCGAGTTCCAATACTGCCTTCTGCCACCATATCGGTGAGACTGCCAAGCATCTTGGGGATAAATAACTGAGCAGTGTTTACGATCAGTAAACTTAGAATACCTAAAATATAATACCGTCTATTGGCGGCCAAGAATTCTCTGAGGCGTATAAAACTACCTATGATAATCACTCCCATCCTACGACAATACCTATTCATTAAGTATAAACTGTTTTCGCAGATTAATAAAGGTATGATAGCTAAAAAGGATCCCGCAGAGGGAAAACCTGAGCGGAATCCTTCTTTATTACAGTTTATCTAATCCAGCTTAACAGGTTCTTTACGCCTCGCCGATTCATATGCTGCCAAAGCCACCGCCATGGCCTGCAGACCATCAAAACCTGTAATGCTCGGTTCTCGATCCTCTTCAATCATTTCCACAAAATCCTTTATCAACCCAAAGTCCATATCTTCCGTATAAACCTTGTGCATGACTTTATTGCTCTTGTCGCTGAAAAGGGTGAAATTCTGAGCAAAGGCATCAAGAGATATTACCCCATCTGTACCAATGATCTCCATGGTCACGTCTCCCCATGTAGGGAAAGTGCTTGGCCTTGACCAGCTGGGATCTTGGGTAACGAACACCCCATCTTCCAACTCCATACTCAACATACCACAGTCATCAATGTCTACGTCATACAGCATTGTATCTGCTTCTGCATAGACAGAGATTACTTCTTTACCTAAGAACCACCGAATTAAGTCTACAATGTGGACTGTGTGATCCATAACAGCTCCCCCACCAGACAACTCTCGATCCACAAACCAGCCGCCCGGCATCTGCCCATGGTTGGTACCCCTAATGGCCAGGACATTACCAATAGCCCCTTGATCGAGCATATCCTTCACACGCCGGATCGGTGTGTTAAACCGACATGGAAAAGCTATCTGGAGCTTCACATTTGCTTTCTCACATGCTTCAATCATGGCCTGTCCATCCTCTATTGTAGTAGCAATAGGCTTCTCGCAGAGAATGTGCTTACCGTATTGAGCAGCTAATTCCGTAAACTCTCTGTGACGACTGTTTTCAGAACAGATAATGACAGCGTCTACCTTGTTCAGCAATTCTACAGGATCAGAATAATATCTGGTTTTAAGAGTCTCGGCTCCCTTTGTACCACGTTCTTTATCTGGGTCATAGATTCCCACTAGTTGAGCATTTGGCAGTTTATTTACAGCATCACCATAACTAAAGGCGTGCATATGGGCTATACTTAAAAAACCAATCCGAACCATTGCTATGCCTCCTTAAAGACTAATAACTTTACCGGTCTGGGCTGATTCTACAGCAGCAAGAGCTACTCGTAATGTATCGAACGCATCTTGCACCGTAACAGCTGGTTCTCGATCATCCTTGATGGCTTCGACCATATCTGCAATTTCAGCAGTATAGGGACTTACCAAGAAAGGATTCTCCGGAATAACGACATCCTTCGAGTCTTCACTCTGTTTAGCAGTTATCTGTACGATGGGCGCAGTCTTTCGGCTGTCAAAGGAAATGAGTCCCTCATCGCCAGAAAACTCAAAAGTCGTATAAAACTGACCAGGATAGTTTGTCCAACTGCCCTCTACATGAGCAATAACCCCATTCTTAAATCGCAAAACGATCATGGCATGCTCTAAATGTGCAGTGGTTCTTCCATGGGTTGATTTTGCGTAAACCCGTTCTACTTCCCCAAAAACCCAGCGTAAATAATCAATATCATGAATCACTAAGTCCAGGATAACTCCGCCGCTGAGTTCAAAATCGGCATACCAATCTTGCCAGCCTCTGGGAAACTGGGATCCACCACGAAAAGTTCTAACAACAGCTGGTCGTCCAATTTCACCTTGCTGAACACTCTCTCGAGCCGCCACATATTCTGGTGAGAAGCGTACTACATGACCTACGCCCACCTTTTTTCTGTAATTCTTGGTTAATGCAAGAATCTTCTTTCCCTGGTCTAAACTTCGAGCTAAGGGTTTCTCAACGAAAATATGTTTTCCTGCTTCCACAGCCTTAGCAATCATTTCTTCATGCAGATAAGTAGGAACACAAATGTCCACTAAGTCAATGCTTTCATCTTGAAAAATCTCGTCAGCATTGGAGACTGCCTTTACTCCCAGTTCTTGTTCGATCTGTTCTCGTCTTTTTGGCTCTTGATCGGCAACTGCAGTAAGAGCAGCATTCTCCAGTTCCTTATAGGATTGGCTGTGGACTTGACCCATTGTACCATAACCAATTACTCCAACTCGGATCATTAAAGTCACCTCACACTGAAATCACTTCTTTATTATTTCTGGAACGTGCTGGGAAATCCTCCATTTATTCACGTCCTCGTCCTACAATCTCTTCCAGTTTAGATACTCCGTAATACAGCAAGACTGAGACGAGTAATAGGAGCAGAACGCTTGCCATTACTAGAGACATGTTAAAAACCTGACCGCCGTACACGATCAAGTATCCCAAACCCGCTTTCGAAGCTAGAAACTCCCCCACAATAGTCCCAACTAATGATAAACCTACATTGACTTTTAAGGCTGCAATCATGGTGGGAACACTGGCTGGAATAATCACTTTCCCTAAGATCTGGCTCTTTCCAGCACCAAAGGTACGGACTAATTTGATTTTATTGGGATCTACTTCTTGAAATCCTGTATGCATCATCATAATGGTTACTATAACAGAAATTGAAATAGCCATGGCTACAACGGCTGTAATGTTCGTTCCTAGCCACACAACGAAAATGGGACCTAATGCTACTTTCGGCACGCTGTTTAGTACAACAATATATGGGTCTAGAACTCGAGAGATGAATTCAGACCACCATAGAGCAATAGCTATGGCAATTCCAAGAACTGTCCCAATGGAAAATCCAAGAATCGTTTCCCATACGGTCCAACCTAAATGCTTCCAAAGATCACCTGCTTGTGCCAGGCGAACTGCTGCATTCCAGATCCGGCTCGGCTGGGAAAAGATGAACCCATTGATCCATCCTCTTTCTGCTGCAAGTTCCCACAAAATGAAGAAGCCGACAAACAACAATATCTGCACCAATCGTACTAAAATAGCATTCAGACGCAGCTGGCGCAGGTAGTTTTGGTGTTCTAGGGAAATTTTTTCAGACACCAGCATTCAGCTCCTTCCAGATTGTGGTAAAATACTCTCGAAATTGAGGCGATTCCCTTTTCTGCAAGGGTGTCATACCTTCATCACACATTTTTATGGAGTGAATACTTTGGATTGTTCCAGGGCGGGGTGTCATAACGATCACACGATTGGCCATACTGACTGCCTCCGGAATATCATGTGTAAC
>JAAYRO010000030.1 GCA_012518735.1 Bacillota bacterium | reverse complement strand
GAGGCCGCAGCTCGCTTAAGTGAAAAACGGGTAGGAGCATTAATTGTCTTAGAGCGGGAAACAGGCCTGCAGGAGTATATAGAAACAGGTATTGCACTCGATGCCTTGGTCAGCAAAGAGCTGCTGTTAAATATTTTCGAGCCCAACAGTGCTCTCCATGATGGGGCCCTAATTATCCGGGAAAACCGTATAGCCAGTGCTGCCTGCCTACTGCCTCTTACAGAAGCTCATATAGGCAGTCACCTTGGTACTCGACACCGAGCTGCGGTAGGTTTATCAGAACAGACCGACGCATTGGTTGTGGTGGTTTCGGAGGAGACAGGTACCATATCCTTAGCTGTTGGCGGACGACTTCGACGTTATCTTAACGAAGCTCGTTTAAAAGAGCAGCTTAACTACTATTGGAAACGAAAATCAGAGAGTGGTTTTCGGTTTGGGGGCCATGACAGTGAATAGACTACGTCAGATCTGGGGATTTCTCACAGAACCTAAGGTCTATTGGCGGCTCTTTTCTCTAGCCTTAGCTTTCATCTTTTGGCTTCTTGCTGCTGGGGAAGGATCTTTGGGTGGTACAGAACGGGTAATACCCATTCCCGTTCAAGTCCAAAATCTCCCCAATGACTTAGCACTAGTCGATCCTCCCCAAGATGTACGGGTTCGCATTCGGGGTCTTACGCCTTTACTAAATATGGCAGAAGACTCAGTTACTGCCTTTGTTGATCTAAAGGTGGCAGTAGAGGGGGAAGGCACATACGGAGTAGAGGTGAAGGTTCCTACTGGAGTAGAGGTAATTGGTGTTTCGCCGCGCTGGATTAAGGTCAAGACAGAGCAGATTGTGGAGAACGTTTTTCCCGTGGCCTTAGGGCTTCTTGGTGTGAAACCTCAAGAAGTAATTCAAAGTGTATTACCTAAACCTGATTCAGTCACTATTACAGCTCCTCGGAGTATAATGGAACAGGTGGATCAGGTGGTAGCCTATATTTCCATTGGGGGCAGCATTACGCGACTAGAAGGAACCTTTCCTGTGGAAGCCATTGACAAACAGGGACGTACTTTAGATTTGGTGAAGATCCAACCTACCCAAGTACAAGTAATGGTGGAACAAGTAATGGCAGCGGAGGATGATGGGAATGACTAGACTATTTGGGACCGATGGAGTAAGGGGTACTGCAAATCACGAACTAACTCCAGAATTGGCCTTTCAATTGGGGCGTGCGGGAGCTTGTGTACTAGGTGCTGGTCCAGGCAAACCTCGGGTATTAATCGGTCGCGACACACGCATATCTGGAGAAATGCTGGAAGGAGCCTTAATAGCAGGAGTTACATCAGCAGGCGCCGATGCCTTAGTTGTAGGAGTAGTGCCTACTCCAGCTGTGGCCTACCTAACTAAAAAGTTACAGTGTACAGCTGGGGTTATGATTTCTGCGTCCCATAATCCAGTCGAGGACAATGGGATCAAATTTTTTGGAGCTGATGGTTTCAAACTATCTGATGAGGTAGAAGATGAGATCGAGGCTTATTTGAAAAACGATAGAGGTCCAAGGCCTATTGGCGGCGATCTAGGTCAAGTATTCCACGAGTCAGATGCTGTAGATCTCTATTTAGATTTTCTCGCACTGCGAGTTCCGGTAGATCTGACAGGTATGCATATTGCAGTCGATTGTGCAAATGGGGCTGCTTCGTACTGTACTCCCGTCATTCTAAAACGATTAGGAGCCCAAGTAACCTCAATCAACGATAAGCCTAACGGGGTGAACATTAACCTTAACTGTGGTTCCACACATCCTAGTGAGATACAGAACCTCGTTCGAGAAATAGGTGCTCAGGTCGGGATTGCGCATGATGGTGATGCAGACCGGGTAATTGCTGTAGACGAGAAGGGTAATCTTATAGATGGCGACCGTATTCTTGCCATATGCGGCCTTTATATGCTGAGTAATGGTCAGTTACCCCATGGAAAGATCGCGGCTACAGCCTATTCTAATGGTGGACTAAAACGGGCCTTTCAGGATGCTGGCGGCGATGTAGTTCTTACAGCTGCTGGTGATCGTTATGTTTTAGAAGCCATGCTAGAACAGGGCTTAACTCTCGGTGGCGAACAATCAGGTCATGTCATTTTCTTAACAGATAGTACTACAGGAGATGGCATTCTTACCTCCCTAAAACTACTAGAAGTGATTCAGAAAAAACAGAAACCTTTATCAGAATTAGGAAAGGTCATGACTACATTCCCCCAACAGTTAACGAATGTACGGGTGAACAGTAAAGTGGGCTGGGAGCAGAATCCCCGCATTAGTAAGGTCATAGCCCAAGCTGAACAGCAGTTGGCTCCCTTAGGGCGTTTATTAGTCCGTGGTTCAGGAACAGAACCGGTGATTCGTGTTATGGGTGAGCATCCAGATAAAGCAAGAGTTCTGTCTGCAGTTCAGCTGGTGGCAGACGTTATTGAAGCAGAGCAGGGAGGCACGGGGAATGGAGATTAAGGGCTGTGGGGTAGACCTTATTGAAATCCATCGGATTGAGAAGGCCATGGCCAAACAGAGATTTCGGGAAAGGGTTTACACCCAAGGGGAGCAGGAGTATTTAGCAGACAAACAACCCCAATCGTGGGCTGCTCGATTTGCTGCTAAAGAGGCTGTTATGAAAGCCCTTGGCACCGGTTGGCAGCAGGGAATAGGCTTTAGTCAGATTGAAGTTAAGGCCGACGCTTTGGGCAAACCATTAGTTCATCTAACAGGAAGAGCATTAGAGTTAGCAGAAGAACAAGGAATTCATTCCTTGTTCTTAAGTTTGTCTCACAGTGGAGATTACGCCATAGCGTACGTCATTGCTGTGGGAAAGGAGTGATGCCATGCAGGTGGTAACTGCCAGCGAAATGCGGATGTTAGAGAAGGAGACAATGGCTGAGCTGGGCCTAACCGAGCTTCTTCTTATGGAAAATGCAGGTGCTGAGATCGTAAGAGTTCTAGAGGCGCGGTTTGGAAACTTACGGGACAAGCGGGTTCATATTCTCGTAGGTGGAGGCAATAATGGTGGTGACGGTCTAGTGGTGGCGCGCCATCTGCTTGCTAAAAATGCCAGACCAAAGGTGTATCTCGTTGGAGATCAAACCAAGTTTACCCAGGCAAATCGGACCAACCTAGCCATTTTGAAAAAACTCAATGGCAACATTACAACCATAACGGAGCAGAGTCTACCTAAGCTCAAGTTCAGTTTAAGCTTAGCAGATATGGTGGTGGACGCACTCTTAGGTACTGGCTTAGAAGGTCCCTTACGGAAAGATTTGGCGGTGATTGTGGATACAGTCAATGAAGTCAATCGGCCTGTAGCTGCAGTGGACGTGCCTACAGGTGTGAACTCTACTACAGGGGCAGTGGAAAATACGGCTGTGAGGGCCGATTTAACAATAGGGCTGGGGCTGCTTAAGGTAGGCTGCCTGGTTTATCCTGGGCGAGAGTACGTAGGTGACTATGAGGTAGTGAGCTTAGGTGTTCCCTTAATGGGAGTACAAGATATTAAGCGTTTTCTACTAGATGAGAGCTGTCTAAAGAGGCTGCCTGACCGACCAGATTGGGGCCATAAAGGAACCTTCGGTCATACCCTAGTGGTTGCAGGTTCTCGGAGCATGGCAGGAGCTGCTGCTTTATGCGGTAAAGCTGTCTTACGAGGAGGAGGGGGACTGGTAACTTTGGCCATCCCTCAGTCGATTGCTTCTCGGTTTTCTCCAGATGAAATAATTGTTGCGCCAATTCCTGATACAGATGAAGGAACCTTTGGCAAACAGAGTGTTTCGCCTTTAAAGGAGCTGTATACAGGAAAAGATGTCTTGGTAATAGGACCCGGTCTTTCCCAAGATTCTCAGATCCAGACAGTAGTTGAACAGCTCCTCATGGCTTGGTCAGGTCCAGCAGTGATCGATGCAGACGGCCTTAATGTATTGACTCTAGATTTTCTAGAGAGAATTTCTCCATCAAAGCGAAAGCAGTGGGTGTTTACACCTCATCCAGGGGAGATGGGCCGCTTAATTGGTAAGAGTGCCCAACACATTAATGAAAATCGTCTCCAGACTGCATGGGAGTTTGGGGAAAAGTGGAAAGTAACCCTAGTTTTAAAAGGTGCCCCCACTGTAATAAGTGGGCAGGGGAAGTTATATATTAACAGCACGGGCAATCATGGAATGGGTACAGGGGGAATGGGCGACGTCTTAACAGGTCTCATCGGCGCTCTCCTCAGCCAAGGTATGCCTCCAGTAGAAGCAGGAGCAGTTGGTGCTTATGTTCATGGTCTAGCTGGCGATTATGTAGGTCAACAGGGGAAACGGGGTCTAACAGCTACTGATTGTCTCCAGGCCATACAGCGAATTTTGCAATAGAGATGGAGTGGTCTTATGAGTAGGCTCACTAGATCTGTCTGGGCCGAAGTCAGTCTTGATAATATAGCATATAACGTTCAACAAATTTGTGGAGTTATCGGTACACATTGCCAACTCATGGCAGTCGTGAAGGCTAATGCCTATGGTCATGGAGCCTTAGAAGTGGCTCATACTCTGCTGTCCAATGGAACCCAGTGGTTAGCAGTAGCTCTACCTGAGGAAGGGGTACGTCTGCGCCGGGCAGGTATTGGCGCTCCCATTCTAGTTTTGGGGGCAGTTAGTGCAGAAGAACTGGAAGTATGCGTGGCTAAAGATTTAAGTGTTACAGTGTTTGAACCCCATATAGCTCAATTGCTTTCTCGTGCTGCTTGTCGTCTTGAGAAAACGGCTCGGGTTCACATTAAGGTGGATACGGGAATGGGGCGCTTAGGTTTATCTCCCCATGAGGCTCTAGATCTGGTGGAAATGGTTCAAGAGCTGCCTGGTTTAGAAATCCAAGGGGTGTTTACTCATTTTGCATGTGCAGATTGTTCTGATCTAGAGTACACTCAGTGGCAGTGGGGTCGTTTCCAACAGTTAATGCATGAGTTACAGAATCGCAGAGTCTCTATTCCGTATTATCATGCTGCCAACACAGCTGCGACACTGTTCTTTCCCCAATCTCATCTGGACATTGCACGGGTAGGATTGGCTTTATACGGGATGTACCCTGACCACAGACGTCCAATTGAGCTCCGTCCTGCCCTGAGCTTAAGAACAAAAGTGGCTTTTGTAAAACGGGTACCTGCCGGAAGTGCCATCAGCTATGAGAGCACTTATGTAACATGGAAAGAAACGTCCATTGCAGTTCTGCCCATTGGATACGCAGATGGACTGTCACGGCAGTTAAGCAATAAGGGTGTAGTTCTCATTAAGGGAACAGCATGTCCCATTGTGGGACGAGTAACCATGGACCATACGATGGTGGACGTTGGGGATTTACCTGTCCAAATTGGCGATGACGTGGTTTTAATTGGTGAGGACGGATCATTGGCTGTTACAGCTGATGATTGGGCACGGTGGAATGGTACCATTAACTATGAAGTAACCTGTATGTTGAGCAGCCGTGTAGAACGGGTTTATGTTTAACATAAACCTGCAAGACCAGCATAGAATTTTCCAGGGGGATCGGTTTTGAACAGGATGCTGGTTAGTCTGCTTACTGTAATATTGAGTCTGAGTATTGCAGAGGCTGCTCTTAGCGAAGTTGTATTTACTATGACAGATCCTATGGGAGATGATACTGGCTCAGGGCAGCTTGTTTATCCCAGCCATGAAGTCTTCCAGCCAGGATTGTTTGACCTGCTGCGATTTACTGTGTCTAGGATTGATAAGGAAGTCTGCTTTGACTTAAAGTTCCGCACTGTAACAAATCCCTTTTATGCACCAGAAGGATACTTCCACCAACGTATTGAAGTTTATATTGATACGACCCCTAATAGTGGAAGTGAGAGGATTACAGTTGGGGGATGGGAGTTTGACCTTTCGCCTGAATACGGTTGGGAGATTCGCCTTTCAGGAGCGCCCTTTGGTGAAACGGGAGGATGTGTGGACATGTCTGAAAACCTCCTGGATATTTCTGGAGGGGTCTCTTCGCATCTTCTTTCTGACGGACAGACCGTTCGAATTGCTGTAGACGAAGAGCTGCTGCCCTATCCAGATAAGAGTTGGCGTTATTATGTATTAGTGGGATCATATGACTCCTTAGATGTAGATGGTTGGCGTGGGATAGAAAAAGAGGCACAGCCTTGGCTCCTTGGTGGTGAAGGAGCGCCCATCCTTGATATCCTCGCGCCTCGTTGGGGATCACACTCTCAAAAACGGCAGCTGGAGAGGGGAATGCTCCATCCAGTGGCCCTAGGCTGGCAGGGAGATCTACCTTGGCTCTGGATTGTGTTATTTGTCTCATTAGGATTAGGTACGGTTTTTTGGATAGTATTCTATATTCGGAGGTGGACTGATGGCTGATCCAGATATGCAAGATGTTTTTCAGTTATACCAACGAAAAGTGGCTTTATTATCCAGTGCTCAAAAGGAGAAACTGTGTGCTGCACACGACGAAGGAATGTCGCCATTTGTAATCGGCTGCGCTATTCTACGGGCTAAGCAGGAACAGCGTCTGAGTCGAATGCGAGGGAAAAACAAGCATATTTCGTTCAACTACATCTACCGCATTATTGAGGATTGGATGAATCATGGTATTACTACAGAAGAGGCCTTTCTAACATATTGGGAAGCAGTTAATGAGGACAAGCAGAAGATGGGAAAGAGAGGGGATACACATGTTCAGAGTAGTCCAAAAAAAGTCACTCGCCAAGAATACACCTATACGACCCCTCCAAAGCAAAACAAGGAGTTCTTCCCGTTCTTGGATGAATGAACATGGT
>JAAYRO010000195.1 GCA_012518735.1 Bacillota bacterium | reverse complement strand
TTCTCACTTTCCATGTAATTTTCACTTGCAAATTGCGAAAAATCTGGTATCCTTAGTAGAGGAAGAAATAACAAGGCGCGGCTGCTTTGGAAAATGTATATTAGTTAGGATTGGAGAGAAGTGAATGTCGCGTTATACGGGACCAACATGGAAAATTAGTAGACGCTTAGGTTTTTCACTAAGCGAAACAGGAAAAGAACTGCGAAAGCGTCCATATCCACCAGGACAGCACGGTCAAGGACGAAGAAAACTCAGTAACTATGGTCTTCAGCTTCAAGAAAAGCAGAAACTGCGTTTTCTATATGGACTGAGCGAACGTCAATTTAGAAACTTGTTCCGAGAAGCAGAAAAAATGCCAGGTATTACAGGTGAGAACTTCATGATTCTACTGGAGTCTCGTTTGGATAATCTAGTGTTTCGCCTGGGTTTTGCTCGTAGTCGAGCAGGCGCTCGGCAGTTAGTCGTTCACGGTCATGTTACTGTTAACGGTAAGAAAACAGATATTCCCAGTTATCGTGTACAGGTAGGGGACGTTATTTCTTTACGGGAGAAGAGCCGCAGCTTAAAAGTGGTACAAGAAGCGCTGGAAGTTCGACCAAATGTTCCTGAATATTTGTCATATGATGAGAACGCAATGGCTGGAGAGTATATTCGCTTACCACGCCGTGATGAGCTTAATCCTGATATCAACGAAGCTGAAATCGTTGAGTTTTACTCCAAATAATGCTGAAAAAAGGCGATGGATTCAACCATCGCCTTTTCTTATATTCAACTAAAAATAAAAAACGGCTTCTACGGCCGTTTTCTTGCTCATTACTTACCACAGTGTTTGCAGACTTTGGCATCGTTCTTCTCCCATAACAACTTAACACCAGTCCGCTTGCAGGACGGACATGTGCCTCTCCAACCTTCTGCCTTAATGTTTTTACCTCGTTTAGCTTTGGCCATGAACCAATTCCCCCAATCACCGGTACTATAACAAAAAAATGGAGGCGGCACCCAGATTCGAACTGGGGAATGGAGCTTTTGCAGAGCTCTGCCTTACCGCTTGGCTATGCCGCCTCAAGCAGTTAAAATATTACCATCTTTACGGTCATCTGTCAAGGGTTAACTGGGAAGCTGATAATGATTTTGCCCTTTTTTAAAGTTCTCTACATGCTGTTAGGAAAAGACTATGGGACCTAGACTATCCAAAGTTCACATCCTTCCCTTCCCTGCCATATCATAACTAGTGACATTAGGAGGGAGTTGGGAAAATGATCTGGCTGTCTATTACGTTTGTGGCTATTGCCGTTAGCTTCGATGCTTTCTTCATAGGAATAACCTACGGCTTATCCCGTATATCAATTTCATATCTAGCCAGAATCCTCTTAAGCTTAGTATCAGGTTGTACCGTACTCCTCGCCATGCTGGTAGGTCAGTACTTAGGAAAACTGCTTACCCCTAGCTCTGCAAATTTCGTAGGTGGATTAATTCTCATACTGCTGGGGCTCTACACATTGTGGAGAAACAATCGTCCTCTCTCTCCAAGAGTTTTCATTCATGTCCGAATTCCAATTTTAGGACTAATCATTCAGGTTTTTCAAGAACCCTTATCTGCCGATTATGATCATTCGCTCCATATTTCATCAGCAGAAGCCCTTGTTCTAGGTGCTGCTCTTGCCCTAGATGCAGCAGTTGCTGGAGTTGGTGCGGCCATCCTTCAATTTCCTGCCCTTCACACAGCATCAGCAGTAGGGGCAGCAAGCTTTCTTTTTATTTCTAGCGGTATCCATGCAGGTGAACGCCTAATAGAGTCAGCCTCTACCAAAACAAAACTGCAGTGGATCCCGGGACTCTTGATTATCCTCATTGGATTTTTTAGAATTTTGATCTAAACACTATTGGATGTATATTTTTCTTAAAATCGCTAAAGATAAGGCTGAGGGTGAAACCCGATTGTCTAGCATTGAGAAGAACTCGCAGCCAAACGTAAAATCGGGTCGTACCTAAAAGCGGCTATGAGTAAACGGTCACCCACAGAGTTCTTTTCTGGTCAACCGTCAAAAACACACCACTAGTTGGAAACAGTGTTTCCAGATAGCTAGACAGTCACCATACTCGCTGTACTACCCGATTTACGCAAATAAGAGGAGCCAAAATGGCTCCTCTTTGCTTTTTCTTAGTTAAGCTTGTTCCTTTTCCTGCGGCAGGACAAGGTTTAGGATGATTCCAGCTATGGTCGCAAGTGCCATACCATGGAACTTCACCGAACCTATTCCTAATTCTGCACCTCCAATGCCTAATACGAGGATTACAGACGATATAACCAAGTTCCGCTTGTGTCCAAAATCAATACCACTCTCTACCAGTGTTCGAATTCCAGAAGCGGCAATGACCCCAAACAGGACAATAGAAACGCCACCCATTACAGGATTAGGAATGGTAGATATTAAGGCGCCTACTTTTTGAACAAAAGATAGGATTACAGCAGCCACTGCAGCCGTGCGAATGACTGATACACTGTAAACCTTCGTAATCGCCATAACTCCAATGTTCTCACCATACGTCGTATTAGGAGGACCGCCCCATAAACCAGCCCACGCTGTTGCTAAACCATCGCCAAGTAGGGTACGGTGCAGTCCTGGGGATTTATAGTAGTCTTCCCCTGTCACTCGGCTGAGGACCATCACATCACCTAGGTGTTCTGTAATGGAAACCAAAGCAACTGGGAGCATTACGGCAATAGGAGCCCAACCGAACTGAGGTGTCTGAAAACTGGGTAATCCAATCCAAGCCGCTTCTTTAACGGCTGTAAAGTCTACAGCACCTTGGGTTAAGGCGAAAACGTAGCCAGCTATAATACCAATTAACACGGGAACTACAGCAAAGAATCCTTTAAAGAACATGGTGCCGATAATCGTAACTATAAGGGTAAACAGGGAAATCCGCACATCAACACTTGTGAGGGAACCGCCCCCTGCACTCAATCCAGCCATGTCAACGGCAGTGGACGCAAGTCCAAGGCCAATCACCATAATCACAGAGCCGATTACAACTGGCGGTAAAAACCGATCGATCCAGTCTAGTCCAATTCGGGAGATAATGAATGCTATAACAACGTACAGCATTCCAACTGCAATAGCTCCACCCAGCGCATACCGGATCCCCCAAGTTGTGGAGACGCTGATAATGGGTGCTATAAAGGCAAAGCTTGATCCTAAATAGGCCGGTACCTTACCTTTTGTAACCAACATGAACAGCAAGGTCCCTGTTCCAGACGAAAAAAGAGCAACCGATGGATCTAAACCTGTAAGCAGTGGAACCAAAACAGTAGCTCCGAACATAGCAAATAGATGCTGAATCCCTAAAGGAATCCTCTTAGCTAGACTAACTTTCTCATCGGCTTTTACAACAAACGCACTCATAATTATCCTCCTTTAAGTCTCTCTGGACTTCATTAAAAAAGGTGCTTAATCAATGTTTTCAAGAATAACCACTTGCTCTTCCCCATCCACTTCCTTCAGCCTTACTTCAATTACTTCACGCCTAGATGTAGGAAGATTTTTTCCAACATAATCGGCCCTAATAGGCAGTTCTCTATGACCTCGGTCAATTAAGACTGCCAACTGGATCCTTTGAGGTCTTCCCAAATCGATCACAGCGTCAAGGGCAGCTCGGGCAGTCCGCCCTGTAAACAACACATCATCTACCAAGACTACCTTTTGTCCTACAACGCTTTGGGAAATGTCTGTCTTGTTTAATACTGGCTGTTCCGTTACAGGAGACAGATCATCACGATACAGGGATATATCCAGTTCTCCCACTGGAAGTTCTGTACCCTCAATTTCCTTGATGAGAGATGCTAACCGATTGGCTAACGGTACTCCCCGAGTGCGAATTCCAACCAGCATCAACTTATCCGTACCCCTATTGCGTTCAATAATCTCATGGGCGATTCGTGTTAAAGCCCGACGAATCTGCTCCCCATCAAGAATCTGAGCCTTTTCTTTTAACACCGATACATCTTCACCTCCCTAGAACAAAAAATGCTTCTTACCTGCGCACTACGCGGGCAAGAAGCACAAAAATCCTACTTACTCCCCTTGCCAGCCTCACAGGACTAACTTAAAAGGACAAACACACTCTGGTTACTACAGTAAAGGATTCTAACTCAGAAGTCAAGAGATCAGACGAGCTTTTTCCAAAATGTTCTCAAATTCCTCTGGAAGGTCAGAGTTAAACTCCATGAGACGACCATCTATATGATGAAAAGCAAGATATGCTGCATGGAGCACTTGGGTTTCAGCACCTAGGTTAAAGGAGCGTCTCCCATAGACAGGGTCACCTACAATTTGATGATGAATGGAAGCAAGATGCACACGGATCTGATGTGTACGTCCCGTTTCGAGTCGACATTCCACTAGAGAATACTTGGGGAACCTGTCCATTACAGTAAAGTAAGTAACCGCTCGCCTGCCACTCTCTACTATAGCCATCTTCGTCCGTTCCCGGGGATGGCGACCCATGGGAGCATCAATGACGCCTTCGTCTACTGAAAGAGCACCATGAACAAGGGCCAAGTAGTGTCTCTTCACAAGGCGATTTTTCAGTTGTCTTGTCAAATACTCGTGAACCTCATTATGCTTTGCAATAATCATTAGCCCACTCGTATCTTTGTCCAAACGATGGACAATACCTGGTCGTAAAGGACCTCCTGCTGTTGAGAGACGATCAAAATGGTACAGCAGTGCATTAACTAGTGTCCCATCCCAATGCCCTGCAGCAGGGTGAACCACTAAGCCCTTTGGTTTGTTAATTACAGCAATATGATCATCTTCGTAGATAATGTCAAGAGGCATTGCTTCTGGTTCTAGAGATTTAAGCTGAGGTTTAGGCAGTGACAGAAAAATCCGATCTCCATCTTTCACTCGATATCCAGCTTTGACCCCTTCTCCATTAACCAAGACAAATCGTTGAGCAATAAGATTCTTTAGTTGGGACCTTGTAATTTCCAGCTGTTCGCCGAGCCAAATATCCAACCTTTTTCCCATACCTTCTTGCACAAGAAATTCCCGTGTCTCCCTAACTTCCTTCACTAAACAAGACCTCCCAAAACAGGAGTGCCACTCCACCAACGATTGCCAAATCAGCCACATTGAAAATAGGCCACAACGGCAGATCAACAAAATCCACTACAGCACCCCACCTCAGTCGGTCTATCAAATTCCCTAATGCTCCCCCTAAGGCGATGGTCACTCCCCACTTTACTATGCTGCTCTTAGCAGCGATATGGTTCCAACGAGTTAGAACAAATACCACTCCTATAACAGCAAGTACAGATAGGAATAATGCTCGTCCACGAAATAACCCAAAGGCGGCACCAGTATTGCGCACATATGTAAGATACAGTACAGGAGGAATCAGCGGAATGCTCTGCCCTTCCACCATCTGCTGCATAACAATCCATTTTGATATCCGATCACTGATCAGTATTAGGAAAGCTACCAATATATATCTCAAGAACTCTGCCCCTCCCCAATTTCAATCAGTGAATATTTCTGGGTCCTATCCCAATTATCCTTCCTCATCCTCTTCATCTTCTGCAACTCCACTTGCAGTACCAAACCGTGCCACCGCTTCCCAGCTATCCTCGCCATCAAAAGCGTTACTATCAGTCTCATCGGTGAAAGTCCTCCCAAACGGTGGGTAAAGGAGTTCCTCCTCTACTGGTCGGTTCCGAACATCCTTATCCTCCAACTGCCTTTTACATTCAACACAATACAAAGTCATGGGTAGAGCTTCTAAACGATCTTCAGGGATGATTTTTCCGCAGGTTTGGCATCTACCATAGGTCCCCCTACCTATGGCTTCCAGTGCCTCCTCTACCTCTGCCAAACGCTCACGAGTGTTCTGCAGCAGTCCTAGATCCTTCGATCGCTCGTACATCTGGGAACCATAGTCCCCCGGATGTTGATCATAGGCAGAAAGTTCTGTTGCGGCAGTATCCATTGGTTCTCCAAGACCCCCAGGTCCTGCAAGACTGCTTTCTAACTTGATTAGGTCCTGCTGTTCCTGTCTCAATCTCTCTCGTAAATTATGCACTTTGTCCATTTTCATTCATCATGTCCTCCTACAGCGGCCTTCTAGCCAATTCGTTTTGAACTATGCGAGTGATTTCCGCAATAAACTCTCCAACAACCGGCAGATTCAAGGAGGCTATTCGCCCTAAACCATATAGAAAAAAAGCTCCCACCACAGAAAACCCAATTGCAATTCCGAAACCACGAGTCACTCCTGACAGAAAACTTAGATATAACAGCCGACGAGGTCTCTGATACAATTCTATATATTCGGCAACACTTGCCTTATCTAAAGAAATAGCCAAATGTTCTAGTTTGGTTAGAAGAGTTTCAATCAAACCGGCACTAATTTCCTTCTTCAATCTTCCACCCCCTCACTCTCGCACTACTCCTTTGATTAGAATATGCAAAACCCCCTCTCGTATTCTCTCGAGAGGGGGTTTGTCAAAACTACTATTTAGTAACAACGGTCAAACAGCGCTCACAAATGTGAGGATGGGTCTCGTCCTTACCAACTGTTGGAGAGTACTTCCAACACCGTTCACATTTTTCTCCACCAGCCTTAGTCACATGCACCGCAATCCCTAAGTCTTCTTCACTGTATAAAGGATCCACCGCTTCTTTTAGTGGTCGCACATCAACACTTGAGACAATAAACAGTAACCGGTTATCAGCGGCAAACGAATCAAGGGTAGAAAGGATTTCGGGACTGCCAAAGATAGTAATGCTTGCCTCGTTAGAAGCTCCAATCACCTTGTCAGTACGGGCCATTTCTAAGGCCTTAGCAACTACACGCCTGATTTCAAGAAAATCGTCCCATCGTTCCTCTAATTCCTCGTTCAAATACTCAGAAGGCAGTTCTTCCCATCTAGATAGGTGAACACTCTCTTCATTTCGAAGCTGTTCAGGAAGATGCTGCCAAATCTCATCGGCCGTAAATACCATAATAGGTGCAATGAGATGGACCAGTTCTTTTAGGATAATGCAGAATGCAGTTTGAGCCGATCGGCGTGGACGGGATGTCTGAGCATCACAGTATAAACGGTCTTTCAGTACATCTAAATAGAAGCCGCCAAGATCGACTGCGCAGAAATGATGAATACTGTGATAGACGAGATGAAAATCGTACGTTCTATAGGCGTCCCGCACCCGCTCACTTAGTCTAGCTAATTTCATCAATGCCCATTGATCCAACTCTTCCATCTCAGCGTAAGCAACACTATCTTGAGCAGGGTCAAAATCGTAAATATTCCCCAACAAGAAGCGAGCTGTATTCCGGATGCGCCGATACGCTTCTGATAACTGCTTCATAATCTCGTCTGAAATACGGATATCACCGCGGTACTCAGCAGATGCAACCCACATTCTTAGAACGTCAGCACCATACTGCTTACAGACCTCTTCTGGTCTTACTATATTACCCAAGGATTTGGACATTTTCTTCCCATCTCCATCCACCACAAATCCATGGGTCAATACTGCTTTATAAGGCGTTCTGCCAAATGCTGCAATGGACGTGGCCAGTGAAGATTGGAACCAACCGCGATGCTGATCACTACCTTCCAGATACAAATCTGCAGGCCAGCCTAACTCGGGACGCTGCTGTAGAACAGCTGCATGGGAGACTCCCGAATCAAACCACACATCCATTGTATCAGTCTCTTTTTGGAAATGAGTTCCACCACATTTCCCGCACCTATAACCATCTGGCAAGAGCTCCGATACGTCTTTAGAATACCAAGCATTAGAACCTTCCTTACGAAAGAGTTCTGCGATGTGAGCAATGGTTTCATCATTGATGACAGTCTCACCACACTCACAATACAACACAGGAATGGGCACGCCCCACACCCTTTGGCGAGAGATACACCAATCTCCCCGGTCTTTTACCATGCCGGTGATTCGGTCAATACCCCAAGCGGGGATCCACTCCACTTGGTTAATGGCATCAAGCATTCCCTCACGAAACTGATCAATGGAAACAAACCACTGTTCTGTAGAACGATAGATAACTGGCTCCTTACACCGCCAGCAGTGAGGATAAGAGTGACTAACAAAGTCCAATTTCAGAAGGGCACCAGTCTCTTCCAAATCTCTAGTGACAGCTTTGTTCCCTTCATCTAGGGTTAAGCCGGCGTAGACCCCTGCTTCATCAGTAAAACGACCCTGACCATCTACTGGAGAAAATGTCGGTAGATCATACTTCAGTCCCACTACATAGTCTTCTAGACCATGTCCAGGCGCTGTATGCACACAGCCAGTACCTGCCTCTAGTGTAACGTGGTCTCCTAAAATTACTAACGAATCTCGTTCAAAGAGCGGATGCTTACAAACAATGCCTTCTAGATCTTGACCTCGGAATTCACCAATGATGTCTAGCTGGGATAAACCTGTTTCTTCCAAGACCGTTTTGGCCAATTCCTTTGCAAGCACTAAGTTACCCCGCTCTGTTTTCACTACAACATATTCATACCGTTGATGGACAGCAATAGCAAGGTTGGCAGGAATGGTCCATGGTGTAGTGGTCCAGATCACAAAATATGTGTCTTTCTCACTTAGAACTCCTCTGCCATCTTTCACTGCAAAACGAACATAAATACTTGGTGATCGATGATCACCGTATTCAATCTCCGCTTCTGCCAAGGCTGTTTCGCAATCAGCACACCAATAGACTGGCTTGAGAGCTTTGTAAACATAGCCCTTCTTAGCCATCTCACCGAAAATCTCAATCTGCTTTGCTTCGTAATCAGCTTTAAGAGTAAGATATGGATTCTCCCAATCGCCCCAAATTCCCAATCGCTTAAACTGGGTACGTTGAATATCCATTTGCTCCAGTGCATAGTCCCTGCAAAATTCCCTGAATTCAGACGTAGTCATTTCAGCCCGTTTATCACCTAAAGTACGAACAGCCTGCAGTTCAATAGGGAGTCCGTGAGTATCCCAACCTGGAACATACGGAACTTGATACCCATCTAGTGAACGAGAACGAATGACAATATCCTTGAGAATCTTGTTCATGGCAGTTCCAATATGAATGTTTCCATTAGCATATGGCGGACCATCGTGAAGAATAAACTTAGGAAGACCCCTTTCCTCACCCTGCTGTTGAAGTTGTGCATAATAGTTTTTTTCATCCCACGCAGCCAACATTTTTGGTTCCCTTTTTGGTAAATTAGCCCGCATGGGAAAGTCTGTTTTGGGGAGCTGCAGTGTCTTTTGATAATCAGAACCTGTTCCCAATCAAAACAACCTCCTCCATAATCAAATCAATTAAAAAAACCCTCGCCCAAAAGGGACGAGAGTTACCCGCGGTACCACCCTAATTAAGACCGCTTATATGAAGCGTCTTCCACTTACGAGCTCTAACGTTGCAACCGGCACAGCCTACTGTCAATTCGACTGGCAACTCAAAGGTGATCTTCCAAGTTATTCATGGGACCTGTTCTCAGCACCTCAGGCTCTCTGTACCCAATCCCTAACTAGTACTCTCCTTGTCATCGTCTGTGCATATAGATACAGCCATTATACCCAACACTCTTGCAGAAGTCAACTAACTAACCTACTCATCTAGATCTAGGGTGCTGGCAATATCCCGGTACACTCTAGTCTCATCATTGTCACCCTTATCGGCATCTTCCAGCATATTCCAAATCGTTTCCATTGTCGATCGAATACGGGAGCGAAGAAGCTCTTCTGCCCTCCTTGTCTGCATTAAGCGGGCTTCAGCTTCAGTAAGCATCTGCTTTGCCTGTGCCCGTGCTTCTGCAACAATCACGGCAGCTTCTGCTCTAGCCTCATCGAGAACATTGTCTACCTGCTTATTTGTGATTTCCTTAATCTCGCTAGCAGTCTGTTTGGTCAAAGAAATAAGCTCGAGTACATCCTGTTCTTGATTGACCTTCTTGTGGAGTTCCGTTTGGAGCCGTTCTATTTCCTCCTGTAGTTTCCTATTTTCCTGGTAAACAGTTTCATAATGGCCAACGATTTTTGCTAGAAAATCGTCCACTTCCTCTTCATTATATCCCCTCAAGGAGCGTTTGAACTCCATATTATGAATATCCATCGGTTTTAGCATTGCCCAACCTCCTAAAAATATCGATGTAAGACTACACTTGTCCGACCTTTACGTGTTGTACCACGCACCTCATGAATAACAACACGACCTCTACCTTTAATGGACAAGACGTCACCCTCTTCAACACTTAGAGCTGGGTTTGTCACAGGTTTCCAGTTAACCTTTACCCTTTCCGACCGAATCTCTCGCACCATCTTCGTTCGAGATGTACCGTAACCTGCAGAAGCAACAGCATCGAGGCGCAGAGAAGCTACAGTGGCCTTAATTTCTCTAATCCGTTCCGGCTCAATCGCTAATTGCTCCTCGTCGATTTCTATTACCTGAATTGGGACTTGGTGAACCTTATCCCAGTTAATAATAAGATAATCAGCCACTTCAGCACCGACCACAACTTGGCAACCATTATCTATGGGAATAATATCACCAATCTTCTCCCGTTTAAGACCTGTTCCTAAAATAGAACCAAGAAAGTCCCTGTGACCCACAGTCTGAAACTTGAAATTTCCCGTTGCTTGTAATACCCGAATAGGCGATTGAATGGTCTCCATAAGATAGAACTGAGGATAAATTAACAAACGGGCCCGTTCAGCCTTCTTGTGACCACCCATATGGAGGGTCCCTACCTCAGGTATACCTGCCAAAACGCTTTGGGCCACCTTTCGCTCATAAGGGTCATAGAAGTTCGTAACTTGCGGTCGATTGGTGTCCCAAGCAAGCTTAGCCAAATCAACAACTAAAGCTCCGATTGTCTGTTCTGCCTCGCCATCCAAATGTGCTGTAAGCTGTTCCTTATTCAAGCGCTTATCAACCCTTTCATTACTAGAGAAGTAACCGTATCAGTAGTGATCGTACCAATGGCCGCACGAATCGCAACACCAAAAATACCAGTAATGGAGAAAAGTCAAGACCCCCATAAATTGGCAGTATTCCCTGAAACGGGCGAACAATAGGATCCGTTACTTTGAACAAAAACTGCACAATGGGATGACCGTAATTCACGTTCGGTATCCAACTGAGGAAAAACCGAATCACCAACATCCACCAATATATTTCGAATAATCGATCAACTATAATAATAAGTGTCAATTAGTCACCTTCATTCATCGGAGAGCTTGAAAAAATCCGACTCTACATCGCCCTCAATAACTACAGACGGAGGGGCAAAACAGAAGATTGTCTCCCCCAATTTTCGCATATTCCCATTTAGGGCGTGTGCAGCACCACTCATAAAGTCTACAATACGTTGGGCTTCACTCTTATCCACCCTATGTACCCGCAGGATTAATGAGCGGCCATTTTTCAGATGAACCACATAATCCTTTACGTCCTCAAAAGCTAAGGGCTCCAAAATATACATTTTCGCTTGAATCTTTTGTCCACCTGTCGAACTAACCAGCGTAGGCTTACTTTGACCACGGTTATCATCAGAACCTCGTCTGCTCCGGGCTTGGCGAAGAGGGATAATGTCTTCCCCTACCTCTGCATTAAACAAGTCAGGATTGTCTTCATATTCGTATTCCTCTCTTACACCAAGAAAAGCTAACAGTTTATCGAACACGTTACTCAATTTACTCCTCCTCCCCAAACAAAGCTGAGCCAATCCGAACTAAAGTCGCTCCTTCCTCGATTGCTACCTCAAAGTCATTTGTCATACCCATAGACAAAGTATCCCACGACAGCTGAAGTTCCTTCTGCAATCTATCGTATAGTTCCCGAGTTTCTCGAAAGTAAGGTCGAGTCTCTTCAGGGGTTACAAAGGGAGCCATCATCATTAACCCCCGCATATTCACATAAGGGCACTCGGCCTTCACTTGTTCGACAAAATCTCGCACCTCATCAGGTTCCAAACCATGTTTACTCGTTTCACCCGCGATGTTAACTTGTACTAATACATCCTGGGGTCGGCCCCACCCGCGCGCTCGTTTGTCGATTTCTTGAGCTAGAGACCAACGATCTAGAGAGTGAATTAATACAAAACCTTCACAATGCCTCACCTTATTGCGCTGCAGTGTACCGATGAAATGCCACTCCACCTCAGGAAAGGTCTTTATCCGCTCAGCACCTTGTTGGACACGGCTTTCACCAAATCTACCTAAACCAAGGTCTATCATAGAACGAACAGCCCCATCACTAGCGTATTTTGAAACACCCAGCAGCTTTACAGATGATACTTTTCGATTGCTTCGCAGACACGCTTGTCTAATTCTGTCCTGTACTAAATAAAAATTATCTTGAATAGTCATGAATTCCACCTTAGTATCTTATTTTCTCCAGAGCTCACAAGGTTCCTGCATCTGATAACAACTACAGAATACTTAACAGAACTACGAGAATTCCTACAGCCCAAGTATAGTAGGAGAACCAAATGAGCTTACCACGCTTAACAAGTTCTAAAAGCAGATGAATTGCCAGATAGCCCGTAATGGCCGATGCTAGCAAACCAGCTATTATGGCCCCAATGGAAATAGTAACGGCACCATTCACAAGATCTCCGATGGAAAAGACAAGTGCACCTAAGATAGCGGGAATGGTAAGTAAAAATGAAAATCGCGCTGCACTTTCCCTTGTCAATCCCCGGGCTAATCCTACTCCAATAGTAGTGCCCGAGCGGGAAATGCCAGGCAAAACAGCTACAGCTTGACCTACCCCAATAATGAGAGCATCCAGCATTGTAATATACTCCAAGTCTTTACGTTTCACCCGTAGACGGTCCGTAACAAACAAAATGGTTCCTGTAATAATCAACATGAACCCAACGAATAGAGGACTCATGTATAGTGCTTCGATTTTGTCCTTAAACAGCAGAGCAAAAACTACAACTGGAAGGGTAGCACAAATGACAGCTGACAGAAGGCGACAGCCAGGATCTGTACGACACAGTCTTGGCGCCTCACTAGGTTTAGACAGGAGCTTGAAGAACGATGTGATGAGAATAGCAATTTCCTTCCAGAAAACCACAACCACAGCAATCAATGTGCCCACATGAACCAATACTTCAAAAACGATGGACGGTTCCTTTACTTCCAAAAGGTGTGAAAATAAAACTAAATGACCGGAAGAACTTACTGGCAAAAATTCAGTTAGTCCTTGAATAATTCCTAGAAAAATCGCTTCTATGATGCTCAAAATACACCGCTCCTCTCAAATCTCCATGCTAATACTTCTTGCTTCCTATCTTTATTCCTGCCCACTTACAGGCTGTGCAGGCACGATGA
>JAAYRO010000194.1 GCA_012518735.1 Bacillota bacterium | reverse complement strand
GAACAGTACTGGATTCCAGTGAGGTATGCCAGGCTTGTCAGCTATTTTGAAAGGTTCGGACCACTGCCCCTTTACACATCTAGAACCCCAAATGGCAACATCCGGAGCACCTTCTTCCGTTCCACCGAACCATGCTGCCAAGATATCCCCGTTTGGCAGAACCAATACAGACGAAGCATGACAACTAGCAAAAGGAGGGCAAGCCTTCATTACTAATTCATGGGTGACTACGTTTAGTCTCATGTCAGCTTCAGCACATGCGCGACCGGTGCTTCTCCTTGCAGCTCTTCTTGAGGAAGCTGTACCTTGAGTCCTTCATCTGTCTGCTCGAAGTGTAAGCTAGTTGTAGTAAGTTTTGAGGTTCCACCAAGGAGTTCGACCTTCGTCAGACGATTGTGATACGGTATGGTGTACCACTGGGATCGTGGACTGTCTTTAGTAGAGTAGACATATGTGGCGTACACCACCTCATCTTTTTTGGTAAAAGCCCAATTGTCCTTAAAATATGGAGCGACAGGTCGCGTTCCGTAAATTGACTCACCGTAGATCTTTAACCATTCGCCTAATTCAGTCATGCATCGAACCGCACCTTTAGGCAGTCGACCATCTGGTTGAGGACCGACGTTAAGTGCCAGATTACCGCCTTTAGCCACTATTTCTACAAGAAGTTTGACCAACTGACGTAGAGACTTATACTCGTCTTCATATCCAAAGGAGAAGGATGTGCCCATAGTAACACAGCTTTCCCAGGGAATATGCAGCGGTTCAACCGGTATGGTCTGTTCAGGCGTAACGTAGTTCTCATGTGGTCCACCCACAGTTCGATCAACTGCCAACAACCATGGCTGGACTTTACGCGCTTTCTCTATGACCTCACCAAGGCGAATGTCTTGACCCGCTTGAGGACAGACCCAACCTGCATCCAACCATAAAATATCAATACGGCCATATCTCGTCATAAGCTCCATAATCTGCTCATGAGTAAATTCCACGAATTTATCCCAAAGCCACGGATATTCTGAAGGCTTATATGAAGGACCGCGCCAAGTAGGGTTGCTTCGCTCCATACCTGGAGCCCAGTAATATGGAGTGTGCCAATCTGCTTTGGAGAAATAAGCTGCTATGGCAATTCCACGATCCCGAAAGGCGTCAAAGACCTCTCTGCAAATGTCTGCATATTTGTGACGATGAAAAGGACAGTCCGAACCCGTTATTTTATATTGAGTCGTGTTCGTATCCCACATACAGAAACCATCGTGATGTTTCGTAGTGAAAATCAAGTATTTAAAACCGCTTTTCGCAGCTAAGTCTGCCCAGACCTCAGGTTGAAAGCGTAATGGATTGAACGTCTTATTCAAATCAAAGTACTGCCTCTTAAATTCTTCTGCATCCGGTTCCCAATCATAGCCCACTCTCGACCAATCAGCATCCGCGTCACTGAGTGCCCACGACTCAACTAATCCCAATTGTGAGTAAGGACCCCAGTGCATCATCAACCCCAACTTCTGATCCTGAAACCATTCTAACCGCTCTAGAAGCAGTGGGTCTTGAGGCTTTACATAGCTATCTTCTTGACTGTAATTGTGAACTCCCTTCTGCACCACATCATGCTCACTCATGGCAAGAATCCTCCCCTATTACTGTTAGTTCGGCCCTCAAGTCTAGTGCATTAGCGTGTGGACCAACCATAATGTGAAATGAGCCTGGCTCTACTACCCATTCAAAATCTCGATTAAGCAAATGAAAGTCCTTGGCTTCAAGATGAAACGTGACTCGTTCCGTAACACCAGGTTCTATATGCACTCGTCTAAAGCGTTTCAGTTCTTTGTGAGGTCTCACAACCGAGCTCCATAAATCGCGAATATACAGTTGGACTACCTCATCTCCTGCTCGATCCCCAACATTAGTTACATCGACACTTACGGTCACTTCACAATCTAGTCCTACTCGTTCAGGACTCACCTGCAAGTTGTCGTATTTAAATTCCGTATAACTCAAGCCGTAACCAAATGGGAACAATGGTTCCCAATCCATCTCTACATAACTTGTACGCCCACCTGGTGGTCGGTTATAGTATACAGGTAACTGACCAACAGATTTCGGGAAAGAAACAGGCAGACGTCCACCTGGATTGATGTGGCCAAAAATAGCTTCAGCTACAGCCAAACCACCCTTTTCTCCTCCAAACCAAGCTTCAATAATAGCGGGGATATGAGCGGCCTCCCAATTTAGAGTAAGGGCCCTGCCATTTTGCAATACCAGCACCACTGGTGTTCCCGTTGCATAGACTGCCCGCAGCAGATCAAGCTGTTTACCTGGTAAGCCTAATTCAACCCGATCTAATCCCTCTCCTGAAGTCTCGTGGGAATCACCTAAGACCACTACGGCCACTTCTGCATTCTTAGCTGCTTCCACAGCTTTATCAATTTCATCATCATCTTGACTCCAGCCCAGCAGAATACGGGCCCCACCTGCGTCTTTACAATACTCTACTCTCAGATCATATTTACCCCCCTTTTTGAAGGAAAAGGGAATCTTTTGGCTTCCCAGCTTACTTTCTCCCCATCCGTCAATCACGAGTTCGCCATCAATCCAAACTCGCATGCTGTCAAAGGTAGAGGTTCCTAAGTAACCATCAAAGTCTCGATCCGGGATCATCTGTCCAGTCCAACGTACAGAATAATGAGTATTGCCTAATTCATAATGCGGTTTGGTTACAATCCAGTTAAAGTCGATTTTACCATCAGTTCGAACTAATAAAGGCTCTCCAGTCAAGTTTGGATTATTGAAATATTCTCCGCGAAGACCTTTCTCTCCCTGAACCGTTTGCAGCCAGTGTTCTGGAATGGGCCTCAACTCAACCGGTGTAATTCCTGTTCCCCTAACATGAGTTACTTCTGTTTGAGGGGAAACAAGCTGTTTAATTCCATCTAATACAGTAATCGGTTCAAACCCTTCAATGCGGGGAGTATAGTCACCTAAGCGAGCTGCATCAGCGCTTGGTCCAATAACGGCTATCGATGCAATATCCTTTCTGAGAGGTAAGAGGTTTCCGTCGTTTTTGAGCAAACAAATCCCATCGCGGGCTGCCTGCAAAGCAACAGCCTGATGCTTCTCTGAACGGACCACACTTTTCCACAAGCCAGGATCAACATAGGGATTATCGAAAAGCCCCAGCATAAATTTCACCCGAAGAATGCGTGAGACTGCAGTATTGATAGTCTCTTCACTCATGACTCCATCTTTCACCATCTGGACAAGGGCATTCTGAAAGAATTCATGAGGATAATCGTAGTACTGCATATCTAAACCTGCTTCAATGGACTGCTTAATTGCTTCTTCTCGACTAGGAGCAACTCGATGCCAATGGTAAAGATTCCCCATCGCGCCTAGATCTGCCCGGACAAATCCAACCATGTTCCATTTATCCCGGAGCACTGTAGTAAGGAGCTCATAATCAGCGGAACATGGTATACCATCAATGGAGTTGTATGAACACATTACATTTAGGGCCCCACCTTCCACGATTGCCGCCTCGAAAATAGGGAGATGATACGTATGCAGTTCCCGCTTTCCGATTAAAGCTGGGGCACAGTTTAGACCACCTACTGGTTCACCATAAGCGGCAAAATGTTTGGGCTCTGCTGCTATGCTGGTTGGAGCGGTCAAATCGTCTCCCTGCAGTCCCTGTACCATTGCAGCCGCCATACGACTAGAAAGGTATGTGTCTTCCCCATACGTTTCTTCCATTCTACCCCATCGAGGATCACGAGCTAGGTCAATAACAGGACCGAAAACCTCGTGAATATTAAAACTTCGAGTTTCCGCAGCAATAGCTTTGCCTACTTCCTTAACAATTTCTGGCCGCCACGTTGCTGCCATTGTAATACTTTGAGGAAATACAGTACACCCTGGACGGCATAATCCATGCAGTCCCTCTTCGCTGAACAAGATTGGAATACCTAACCGCGTCTTTTCTACTGCATATTTCTGCAGAGCGTTGTTTATTTTCGCGGTACCATATAGATCATGTATACAACCAATTCCAGCATCACCAATTTCTTCTTCAACCCGTTCCCAATCAATTTCATCGTCATCCGTAATGGTTCCCGACGGATCAGCTAAAGGTTGGCGAATGAAGTTTCTGCCGATGTATTGGTCCATTTGTCTGACCTTTTCTTCTAGCGTCATCCTAGATAAAAGGTCCCTTACTCTATCTTCAATTGGTGCGGCGCTATCTTTGTACTTTGGAATGGATTTCACCATATGGATACCTCTCTCCTAATCACTTCAATGATATAAATAGCCCCTCTCTAAGAGAGAGGGGCCAAATCGGTCCTTTATCATACCTTACTGGCCCAGCAGATCGTCAACATACGCTTGACCCTGAGCGGCTACAGCATTCATTGCTTCCGCTGGTGTTTTTTCACCCTGCATTGCAGAGGAATATGCATTCCATACTTCTTCTGCTGCTAGTGGGTAATTGAGGATTTCGCCCTTTTGACCATAGCGAGGCAGCCATTCTGTTAGAATTCGAGCTGACTCAATATCTGGAGCATAAGAGTTAACTAGATCTTCATAATTCTGTTTAATGTAACCTTCCCAATCCTCTGGCATGAACAGGTAGTCCATAACAGCTGCAATCTTGTCTGGTTCAGCTGAGTTTGCAGGTAGACCAAATGTGCCAATAAATCCTGTGTAGAAATAATGATCATCAGCATGGGGTCCCTTGGGGAATGGGATTAGGCCATATCGCATGCCAGAGTCTTTGAGACCGTCTAGCTGCCATGTAGCCTGGAAGGACATGAGTACACTGCCTTCTGAAAAACCACCGGTAGTTGTTACTCTGTCGATAGAAGCTAATTGACGACCAAAGGACATAGCAGCCATAACGGCTTCACTATTCCAATTGTAAATGAGTTTACCTGTTTCATCTGGAACAAAAAGATTAGAACCGTTACTTGCTACTAAATAAGCCCAAGTATATAGATTCTCAATACCAAATTGATCTGGTTCACCATCACCATCAAGATCCTTAGTGGCAGCTAGTGCGATCTTGTGGAAATTATCCCAATTCCACTCGCCATTGCGGTAGAGTTCGTATGGATCAGGTAAGCCTTCTGCTTCAAATAAGTCTTTGTTAAATGCAAGCCACGTAGTCGCACCATTTGGAAGTGTTTCAAAGCTGCTGATGAGATAGGTGTTGCCAGCTACACTGAAAGCGTCTACTGCAGGTCTAGCGTACTTCCGAGCTTCGGCGTAGTAATCCTCGCCCAATACCTTGTTAACAGGAAGCAACGCATCGGCCCCAACTAGAGGGAAGAAGCTGTCGCCATTGTCAATAGCCCAAACATCGTATTCGGAGTCACCACTGATTAACCGGGTAACCATTGTCTCGTTAAAAACGTCAACAGGGACAATTAACATCTCAATCTTGCAGTTAAAGAGCTCTTCAGCTTCAGCAAGTCGACCTTCATCTCTAACACCTTCGAGTTTATCGATGGCTCCGGTTACGGTAATTGTCTTTCCACCCAGATCTACAGGATTTGCTAACGCTACGTTAGCAAACAACAGAGACATTATTACTACGCCGATAAGCATATTCAGTCTTTTCATCTGTCATATTCTCCTTTTTTAAAGTTGTGTTCGCTAAAGTTCAGGCCAACAGTTAAGTATCTATAACCACCTCCTGAGGAAAACCTAGTTGATTTGGTTTCATTTTGGTATGGAGTTAACCCCGTACAACTCTTGTTATTTATATTCTATACTAGCTTAACATTTCCTCTCTAAATTTGCG
>JAAYRO010000193.1 GCA_012518735.1 Bacillota bacterium | reverse complement strand
TGCGTGATCAGGAAATGGTTTTAGTCGAAAGAAGGGGGTACAAGATGTGACTCTAGTCTCATGGGGACATCTTTGACTTATCGAGGTAATATATGCAGAGAATGCTCGACAAGGTAAAAGAGAGGACCAGTGGGAGGTAACCGATGACTGTTACAGCTAGAACAAACGAAGACTTGGTGCTATGGTATGAAAGTCCAGCGTTACGGTGGGAGGAAGCCTTACCCATAGGTAATGGACGCTTAGGAGCTATGATTTTCGGCGCTCCCTGCAAAGAACATCTTCAGTTGAACGAAGATACTATCTGGACAGGTAAGCCTCATGACTATTCTAATAAGGGGGCACATAGATACTTAGATACCATACGTGAACTTATCAAATCTGGTAGACAGCAAGAAGCAGAAGCTCTCGCTATGGAGAAGTTCATGAGCATACCACTAGGACAAAAAGCCTATCAGCCATTTTGTGATCTTCACTTAGACTTCCCCGGCTTAAGCTGTGAAGAAGTGGCATCATATAGACGAGAACTCGATCTAGAACAGGCGATTTCAAGCGTCCGTTTTGAACATCAGGGTGTTAAGTATCGACGTGAGTACTTAGCTAGCCATCCTCATCAGGCTATCTTCATTCATTGCGATGCGGATCAGGATGGCAAGATTAGTTTTGATGCTAGGCTAACCAGTCCTCACAAGAATGTGTTGACAGTTGCTGACCAAAATGGTATTACTTTGCGTGGAGAAGTTGAACCTGGTGGAATTCGTTTTGAAGCGAGGATAACTGTAGTTACAGATGGAGGAGATGTGACTACTTTGTCAGATTCGGGGTTAGTGAGTGTTAGTGTTAGGAAGGCAAATTCTGCGACTATTGCTTTCGTTGGGGCTAGTAGTTTTGTCAACTATAAAGATATTAGTGGTAACCCAAAGGCTCGTTGTGAACAATATCTTGGCAAGCTCACAGAAGTCTGCTATGAACAGGTGAAGCAAGAGCATATTATAGATTATCAGGGACTCTTTAGAACAGTCTCATTAGATTTTGGTTCTAGTGCCGTAGGCTGTCCAACAGATCAAAGAATCAAGCGGTTTTCCAAGACATCAGATTCTCAATTGGTAGCCTTGTATTTTCAGTATGGAAGGTATCTAATGATTTCCGGTTCTCGCCCGAGGTGTATGCCACTTAACCTTCAGGGCATCTGGAATGATAATCTCTATCCTCCATGGGATAGCAAGTTTACCTGCAATATCAATCTGGAAATGAATTACTGGCCGGCAGAGCCAGCCAACCTGTCTGTTTGTCATCAACCCTTGTTTGAATTGATAAAGGTAGTACGAGAGACGGGGTCAATAGTGGCAAAAGAGCACTATAATTGTCGAGGATGGGTGCTTCACCATAACACGGATATCTGGGGTGGTAGCGCGCCGATCAATGCTTCAGATCATGGCATATGGCCGACAGGTGGAGCATGGTTGTGCAGTCATATATGGCAGCACTACTTATATAATCAAGACTTAGGCTTTCTTGAAGAGTATTACCCTATTATGCGGGATGCTGCCCTTTTCTTTGTGGACTTTCTTGTCGAAGATCAAGAGACAGGGTGGTTAATTAGTACCCCGTCTAACTCACCTGAGCAGGGTGGTCTGGTTGCTGGACCTACTATGGATCATCAGATAATCAGGGATTTGTTTCGCAACTGCATCAACGCTAGCAGAGTCTTAGGCATAGACTCTGAACTAAGGATTGTATGGCAGGATATTGTAGAACGAATTGCTCCAAATCAGATAGGCAAGTACGGACAATTACAGGAGTGGCTGACAGATATAGATGATCCGCTTAATGAGCATCGCCATGTATCTCACCTTTGGGGGCTCCATCCTGGAAGCGAGATTAGTCCCGAGATTGATCCTGATTTTAGTGAAGCGGCCCGGAAATCCCTTGAATTTCGTGGTGACAAAGGTACAGGTTGGAGTATGGCTTGGAAGATCAACCTTTGGGCGCGCTTAGGGGATGGAGATCGGGCTTATAAATTGATGACCAACCTTATAGACAAAGGGACATACCCCAATATGCTTGACGCTCATCCACCATTCCAGATTGATGGGAACTTTGGAGCAACTGCGGGGATAATTGAGATGTTGCTTCAAAGTCATCTTGGACATTTAAGTCTCTTGCCGGCACTTCCCAGTAGTCTGCCCCAGGGAGAAGCAAAAGGTCTATGTGCTGTAGGTGGATTTACAGTAGATATCTCTTGGGCAAACGGTAAGCTCGTCACAGGACTTATTACGTCAAAGTTTGGCAATGAGTGTAGAGTTCGATATGGTGAAGCTATTGAAGTCTATAATAGCAGCAATGAATTGGTGCCGCTTCGCAAACTAACGGAAGATGTATATGCCTTTGATACAAAGAAAGGTCAAACATATCGCGTTGTTAATATCGGTTGAGAATATTGTTGATGATTACAATCCAATACTGCGTTGGGTACGGACACTGCCAGTCTATTACGATTCAATGACTGGGAAGACGACAGATCAAATGCCATAAGTAGGTTTGAAAGCAGTGAAATGGATTTTTGGCACTGAAGTTTAGAGGTGAATCTCTTCTGGATTGGGTTTTAGGAACGGATGATGCGTATGGACGTGCAGTACATATGGCAAACTTCAAAGACAATTCTCCAGAATAGCATAGTGCTGAACTACAAACAGTTTCGGGTATGGAATATTGAGAGTTCGCGACTGGCCAGTTGAGAGAAGGGACAAGAAGTGCTTCAGTTGCTAGACAAGTTTGTAAAGACACTGGCTGGTGCATGTTCCAGGGACATGGGGTCTTTAGCGCCCTGCCTAATTCCTCAAATCTTGTGGAGTCCAAACCGACCCTGGGAAACCAGGGTTTTTCATTTCCCATTCCCATCTGTTAAGTTTTGCAGGAGATTCATAATCAGTGCATAATTTTAACAAGTATGCCCATCAGGCTAGAGAGAGACTTTGAAGATTTGGTGGAGGTTTGTTATGCGATTTATTAGTGACGTATACCCATTGTTTCTTTTGTTTCTTTTATTCATAGTAAGCAGACCTGTCTTTGCTCAAAAACCGGATGGTATGGCTTCTAATCCGATTATCTGGGCCGATGTGCCAGACCCTTCTGTAATAAGGGTAGGTAATGTCTATTACATGACTAGCACGACCATGCATATGAACCCTGGTGTGCCCATTATGCGTTCAGAGGATTTGGTTAACTGGGAAATAGTCAACTATGTTTACCATATACTTGATGACTCTGATAAACAAACCCTTAGAAATGGGCAAGACGAATATGGTCAGGGTTCGTGGGCAAGCAGTCTCAGATATAACAATGGTACCTTTTACGTTGTGTTTTCTTCTGGGTCTATTGGAAAGACGTTCATTTACCAAACGGAGAACATAGAAAAAGGTCCTTGGACAAGATCAACGATTAACCATCTATATCACGATATGTCGCTGTTATTTGATGATGATGGACGCGTTTACATGGTCCATGGCTCCGGTGATATTTGGCTTACTGAACTTACCGCAGATGCGACAGGAGTCAAAGAAGATGGGCTTAACCAAGTGATTATTCCAGACTCTAGTCTCATTGCTGGGTCGAATGTAGGTCTTCCAGCTGAAGGTGCTCATTTACACAAGATTGATGGAAAGTATTATATCTTTCTTATTACATGGCCTGCAGGAGGTATCCGCACACAGCTGTGTTACCGAGCAGATTCTATTACTGGACCGTATGAAGGACGGGTTGTCCTAAGTGATCGCGGTATTGCTCAAGGTGGTCTTGTTGAGACACAAGACGGAGATTGGTATGCGTTATTATTCCAAGATCATGGAGCGGTTGGACGTATCCCATTTCTGATTCCGGTCACATGGGATAATGACTGGCCGATCTTTGGAGACAATGGTCAGGCGCCGCAAACGATTCCCATAACAATGAGTCGTTCAAAATCTAAGATTACTGCATCAGATGAGTTTTACCAGGGGTCAGGGCGGATGGGAGCTCATAAACCAAGTGTGATGGATGGTGAAAGGGGAGAAAATGATTACAACGGATCGAATCTCGCGCTCGTGTGGCAGTGGAATCACAATCCCCATAATGACTACTGGTCTCTTACAGATCGCCCTGGATACTTAAGGCTCACGAATGGAAAAACGAGCAGCAGTATTCTAGATGCCAGGAATCTTCTTACACAGAGAACGTTTGGTCCTGAATGTTCAGGGACTATTGCTTTGGAGACAGCCAACATGAAAGATGGGGATTATGCTGGTTTGGCCGCTCTGCAGAAGAACTATGGTTTTGTAGCCGTGAAGAAGTCTGGCACGTATAAATCTATTGTGATGGTTGACGCCAGTTCTGGAACACCTGTAGAAATCGAGAGTGTCCCTCTCAACCAAGACAGAGTATACTTAGGAGTTGATTTTGACTATAGAAATATGACAGACAAAGCCCGTTTTTACTACAGCCTAGATGGTGTTCGTTGGATACGCATTGGCAGCACTCTGCAGATGAAGTATACATTACCGCACTTTATGGGATATCGGTTTGCCTTGTTCAACTACGCAGAGAAAACCACTGGAGGTTTTGTTGATTTTGATTACTTTAGGATCGATGATAAGTTGATGGGAACGAAGAATTCCCCAACTATTCTCCAGGCTCAGTTAGGAAATGTCTCCAATGTCCTTAGTGTTCAGAACGAAAAACTTCAGGTTCCCATCAGAATGGATGCCCTGCCTGCTGGTGAATTCACACGGCTTACTGCATCTTTCAATATTCCAAAAAATCTCGAAGTTATTGATGTAGAGTTTAATGCTAAAAACATTGTTGGAGAGTGCACATATACGTATACCGATTGCAGGCTGCTGGTCCATGTATCTGGCAGTGCGATTGACTTCTCAAATAAATCCGATGATTTGTTTGCCGTAATTCATCTTAAGGTCAGGGACTTTGTTCCGATAAACACTACACTGCAGATAAGAACAGATTACATTACTGTTGATGGTGGAAATGTGGTCTATAACGTGCATGATGCCGTATCCAATGTTTGTTTCACACCACTCAGCACTAAAGTCTAGCTAAAGTGCCGGGCTATGGAAATCGCTAACGTGGATTTCGGTGAACAGAAACCTTTAGTATTTGAGGCGAATATTGCGTCAAATATTGGCGGTAGAATTGAGATACGGTTAGGCAGTCCCCGTCGTAAAGTAATCGGTATTCTTGATGTTCATCCTACAGGAGGAGACCAGAGCTGGCAGCTGATGAAATGTGACATAGGGGAAGTACAGGGTGTCACTCTATTTTCTTTATGTTCTTTGGTGAAGGTAGAGGGAATCTGTTTAATATGGACTATTGGAGATCTGTAGTTGACCAGTAGAGGAGGTAAACATAGACATGAACACAAAAGCACTTTTCAATGATGGTTGGGAATTTGCTAAGAGCAGTTTGGAAGTGACAGATAGTCAGGATTTGGAGTTTACCGCGGTAGATATACCCCACGACTGGCTTATCTACAATACCTTAGATCTTTACGAAAACAGTATAGGCTGGTATCGAAAGAAGTATATATATAGTGGAGACGCAGATGAGATTCTTCTAT
>JAAYRO010000192.1 GCA_012518735.1 Bacillota bacterium | reverse complement strand
TGTTTTTACTGCAAGAATTATGAATCGCTCACTCTTACACTCTCATCACCCTTCGTCAGACTAAAGACCGAGATCCAAACATACCTAAGGCTGTTATGTGTTTTCTCCTAAATTGCTACAATAACAGTAAGAGTTGAAGGTTTAAGCTCCTTTGTGAGTAAATAATACATTGCGTGCAGTTTGCTGCAGTCTAGGGAGGATTTTGATATGAACCTTATATCACCAGTAATTATTATCCTTATCGGTGTTGGTTACCTACTAGCTAATCTTGGTATTATCTCAATTACACCTTGGCAGGCCTTTATAAAGTATTGGCCCATTATTTTAATTTGGTTTGGTATCAAACAGTTATGGAGAACCCTACGGCGACCAAATGGTCGCTACCATCCTGATTCCACAGAAATTGTAATCTGGCTCGTCATTACGCTGCTCGGCGTCTACATTCTCTTACCGCGCATTGGGTTCAATGTGATTTCTCTGTCTTGGAATCTCATTTGGCCTGCACTGCTTATTATTCTAGGCTTCATTAAGCTCTTCAAAAAAGAAGGCGTTATTAAGGTGGATTTAAAGGGATTAGGTTCTAACACAAAAGGTGTTCGTTCCCATACTTCTTTTATTGGAGAAGTTCATCGTGGTTCCAATAGTTGGGAATTAGACGACCTGTATCTAAGACACGGCATCGGATCCGTCGATCTTGACTTAACTCAGGCAATTATCCCCGATCGAGAAATCATCATCGACATTTCTGGAATCGTGGGGGAAGTCACTATCTACTTACCACCGGAATTACCTTTCAAAGCCGTTTGTCAGCTTAATGTTGGAGAAATAACAGTACTTGGACACAACGAAAGTGGGACCCACCGCCGAATTGAAATGCAAACAGAAGACTATGAAACTGCTACTCGACGACTTGACATTCGAGTGTCGTGGAAGATCGGAGAAGTAAAGATTAGACGAATTGGGTAAGGGGTGATTTTTTGCCGTTCTTTCGATGGAAATGGATTGTCTATCACCTTATTAGTAATCTTATAGCCGTAATAGGGACAGGACTTGGTGTGTCCCTCCTTCTACCTTATGTCTTCAACGATCCACTTAGTTTTACACAAGTCATACAAATGAGCTTAGTTGGCTTAGCTGTCTGTGTTCTCACAGGAGTGGTCAGCGGATTCCGATTTTCCAGAAACATTCGCAACCGACTAGAGGAAATCAGTGTGGGTGCCAGAAACTTAGCTTATGGGAACCTACGTTATCGATTGCCATTTACTGGTGATACAGAGGTTGGAGACATTGCCCTTGCCTTTAACGAAATGGCTGAACGACTAGAAATACAGGTTTTAGCATTACAGCAGTTAGCAGAGGAAAATGAACAACTAATCAGGGAAACCAAAGTTGCAGCTGTTTCAGAAGAACGCCAACGCTTGGCACGAGATCTGCACGACGCTATCAGCCAACAGTTATTTGCAATTTCTATGATGGCAGCTACAGCTTCAAAAATTGCAGACACGAATCCTGAGAAATGTTCAGGCTTAGTTGCAGAGATTGAAGAATCTGCTAGGAAAGCTCAATCGGAAATGCGTGCACTCCTCCTTCAACTTCGCCCTATTACTCTTCAAAATGAATCCTTAGTAGATGCAATCACATCGCTGGCAGCCGAACTTGAAGGCAAAGGAGCAATTAAGTGTCGACTTTCACTCACAGACAACAATATCTCGCTGCCTAAGAACATCGAAAATCAGCTGTACCGAATTACTCAAGAAGGGTTATCCAATGTCCTACGACACGCAGAAGCAAATGAAGTAGAAATCTCCCTATCCTTTTCTCATAACCAACAAAGACTGTTACTTGTAATTGAAGACGATGGTAAAGGTTTTTCGGAAAACGATGTCCCTAAAACGTCATTTGGAATCCGCTCTATAAAAGAGCGTGCAACCCTGCTAGGAGGTACAGCACAATGGATCTCTATTCCATCTAAGGGTACTAGACTGGAAGTTAGAATCCCAATAGTTAAAACTGCAAGAGGTGGTGATACGCATTGACTAAATCGAAAACAATCAAGGTATTGGTGGTAGACGATCATGAAATGGTCCGCAGAGGTTTAACTGCCTATCTGGAGACAGAAAATGATATTACAGTCGTTGGTGAAGCGAATGATGGAAGTAAGGCCATTGAGATGGTGAAAACCCTTGTACCAGATGTAATTCTCATGGATCTAATTATGGAAAACATGGGAGGCATTGAAGCTACTGCTCAGATTAAGGAAATGTTCCCCCAGATTCAGATCATTATTCTTACAAGTTTCATCGATGAGAAGCTTATTTTTCCTGCCCTCGAAGCCGGTGCCCTCAGCTACCTCTTAAAAACAGCGAAGGCAGAAGAAATTGTCTATGCAATCCGTTCGGCAGTAAAGGAGGAAGCAATTATTGAGCCGAAAGTAGCTTCACAAATGCTCACCCGAATGCGCGCTCCTGAGAGACAGCTGCACGATGAGCTTACACCAAGAGAACTAGAGGTTCTCAGACTGATTGGCAATGGAAAGACTAATCAGGAAATTGCTGACACTTTATTTATCGGGATCAAAACCGTTAAAACCCACGTTAGCAACATCCTAAGTAAACTACAAGTAGAAGATCGAACCCAAGCTGCGATTTATGCCAACCGTAACAACTTAGTGTAATTGGTGCATACCAGGGTCGGTAATCTCCTTCGGATATTCTAAGTAGCGAAGAAGTGCAATAGCATTTTTTGTTGTTGAAGGTCCAGTTTTCAATTTATAGTCAAACTCAAGACCTTGAGAACCTACCCGCTCACTAAAGTGGACATTCGTGTAGCTGTCCACAAGTAGTTCCGTTAGCTCTAAATCATGAGTGGCAACGAACACGATTGCGTTGCGTTGAATGATGTAATTTAATACGCGATGACCAGCAGTAATCCGCTCTTCAGAATTGGTTCCTCGAAACATCTCGTCGAGAATACATAACGTTACAACACGATCCTCCAAGGAGCGAATAATTCTGCGAACAGCCAACGCCTCTTCCAGATAATAACTCTTTCCTTCTACAACGTTATCTGACCGGCCAATACAAGTTATTAGCTGTACGCAACAGCCCTCGTAACTGCGGGCATGACAGGTGAATATGGTTTGAGCAAGCAGTGCATTGAGTCCTATGGAACGTAAGAAAGTAGACTTACCAGACATATTAGAACCCGTAACCAATATCCCTTTTTTGTCTGCAGTAATGGAATTCGAAATGGGATCTGCTACCAGAGGGTGATAGGCATCTTCAATAGTTATTCTCTTTTCGGCGATGAATAGTGGTTCACAATAAAATTCTAGGTGCACTCGATAAGATGCAACCGACTGTAAAGCATCAAGTTCGCCAATGACACCAAAAATCTGCTGCATTTCAGGTCTTTTCTCTTCGATTATCTCAATTGCACGATAAAACCCTCGAACCTCAGATAAAAAGAATATGCCGATATACTGCTGAAAGAGCCCAACTAATGGATCAGTGGTTTCCACACCGACATATTGTACTGCCCGTTGATACTTTTCCACTTCCCGTAAGGCTTTGCTGCAAACCTTGTTGTACTCCTGGAGATCTTCGCAATCGAGTGCCACAATTTGCTTAGCAGCGAAAATCAACCGACTCAAGGCTTTGACTGAATCAAAATGGCTCCTTATACGCTTCTGTTCATTGAAATGAAGGATCATATTCACAAGGAATATGGCAAGCACTAGTAAAAACCCGTAGCGACTAATCAGGAAGGCTATAGGACTCAGACAGGCAGCAATATGTAAGAATTTGAATAACGGCATTCTGGGAGAGGGCTCTACTGTAAATGAGGTCCAAAGCAGATCTGAGAGCCCTTCTCCAAAGCGCTCATCCATTTTATTTAAGACAACTTGTATCTCTTCTCGTCTGTGTTGATTATCACGGAAGAAATTAAGAACTTCATTTCTCTTTCTAAGTGCATGTTCATTATTAATGATAGGCGTTCTAAGAATCCTGTAGAGGGTTTGTTGTCCAGGCACCGTAAATGTCCGATCCATCTCGGAGAACAAAACGTTCATGTCAAGATCACTCCAAGTACGGTCATCAATTGTCCCCTGGGGTTTAGGCGTATTATCAAAGTGTCTTCGAATCACCTCGAAGTCCCGCGTCCGTTCTATCTTCTTTCCCCAAGTGTCTCGCAGTTCGGCAATAAGTCTTATGTGGCTTAGGTTTCTGAAAGAAAAGTAACTGATAATAGCGAATATTACTGCGGGGATAAGTAATACGTAGTAGCTTCTTGACACGTTGTTCCCCAAAACAAACGAAGCATAGGCGAAGCTGGCGCAAAGAAATGCTGACCCATAGGCCTTGTATTTCGTAAATTCCATCAGACTCACATCCCCGCTTTTCTTAACAAACATTTATGTCACTTCTGTACAATTCTGCTCTTTCCTTCATTATTACGTGAAATCTATTAGAATACTCTACTATTAAGTCCCAAGCGGAACCTTCGTTCAGTTTTGGCCATGTAATCGCCTCGCCTCACTAACTCCTCAATTCGTCTGCATATAAAAAAGTCTCACACTAATAGTGTGAGACTAAAATCAATCCTGGCAGCGAGTTACTCTCCCACCACGAGATGTGGCAGTACCATGACCGCTGGAGGGCTTAACTACTGTGTTCGGTATGGGAACAGGTGGTTCCCCTCCGCCTTTACCACCAGGAAAATTATA
>JAAYRO010000191.1 GCA_012518735.1 Bacillota bacterium | reverse complement strand
TGTGGGATACCTGGGAATGCGAACCGTCCACATTCGACTGGCATTATGATGAGAAAGAAAGGTGCTATCTCTTACAGGGCCGGGTAACAGTAAAGTATGGCAGTGAAGAAGTATCTTTTGAAAAAGGGGACTTTGTCACCTTCCCTGCCGGTCTGTCCTGTGTCTGGATCGTACATGAAAAGGTGCGGAAACATTATAAATTGGGATAGTTTTCTCGCCAATCCCCGAAGTCTTTCTAGCTTCGGGGATTTTCCGCTAGTGAAAGCCTCGTAAAAAGGAGGTACAACCGGTCTACCTAACCCACTTCTTGCGTCAGTGTATTTGGATTGTTCGGCCTAAGTGTTAAGCCCTCATAGATCTTTGGAAGACAGGCTGTAACACAACAAAACCCTAGGTTCTCCCAGGGCTCTCCTATTACTCAGATCGGGTTTATAACCATGCAGCGAACTCCCTAACCATTTTATCGATCCCGATCATTATTTCATACAGATTCTGTGTTCCTAAAAAAGCAGGCGTGGTGACGATTTTATTCTTCACATCCGCGTAAGCTTCCATGGAGCTGATTTCTTTTACCACTGCATGATTTAGTTCCAATATTTTTCTATAGGCATTGTTACTGGTACAGAGTTCTAGTTGACGTCCCTTTTTACCTAAGCTTTTCGCGATTAGGACGATGGCACCGCATATGGCTCCAATGGGTTTCTTCGATTGATATATGTTTTCTATAAGTTGAGCCACCTCTTTATTAACAGCGAAATCGTGCTTGGCCGTTATATAATTTGATAGGTTTTTAAAAACCCCTAATCCGCCTGGTAATATAAGTCCATCTAATTCATGGCTGTTCGTATCGCTTAAAGCCTTAATCTTGCCTCTTCCTATACGTGCTGACTCTTTCAAGACATTTCTATTCTCTCGTTCTTCTATTCTTTCATGGAAATGATCCATGGTATGATACTGCTCCTTATTTGGAGCTATGCATACGTAATCCACCCCATATTTGTCTAAAGCTAAATATGTGAGTATTACTTCTTCGATTTGGCTTCCATCACCAATTCCACACCCTGAGAGCAAAACTCCAACCGCCAATGAATATGCCCCCTCTCCCACTGCAAGCTGAGTTCAAAAATCTATTCTCTGTTTACCGTGCAGAACCTCACCGACTTTTCTATATTGACCGAGCCAGAACATGAGTGCTTGGTCTCTTGAATAATCTTCAGCAATGTGGGCACATTCAATTCTTCCAATAAACCATCGATGGCTGCCCTCCCAATCGATAGTAGATACAACCTTACATTCCAGATTCACTGGACATTCCCTAATTAAAGAACTTTGGATTTTAATAGATTCCATGGGTGTTATATCTGCTTCTTCAAACTTATTCACATTTCTCCCTGATACCGTACCGCAGTATTCTGTTAGGCTTAGCTGGTCAGCAGTGGGTATGTTGATACCAAACTCCTCCAGTTTACAGATAAGTTCAAAGGAATACCTTGCTGGTTTAATACCGATCATAACAGACGGAGGCTCAAAGGAATAGAAGGAACATGCTGCAGCAGTCAGTATGTTCTGTCCAACAGTAACCAGCACTACAGGAAATGCTGGCAGGGTCTTCAGCCCAGTAGCACCGTCCCGAATTAGTTTCAAAGCAGTTCCCTCCTGCTTATAGATGATTTAGTATTATTTCCGAACCACCGTATCTTAATTAAGTTTCCACTTGGTAAGAAAATCTAATGCCAGCCTTT
>JAAYRO010000190.1 GCA_012518735.1 Bacillota bacterium | reverse complement strand
TTTACAGCAGCCATTGCGCTGCTGGCAAATGCCATTACGAGCGCAAGTGTAATAACTAAAGTCTTTTTCATTACATTTTCCCCCTCAGTTTTTGGAAGTGTTTCTTATTTAAGTATATCCACACTATCTTCATGTTATGGGGAGAAAAGTCTCCATGTTTCCTTTTGCCCCTGTACAATCAGATAATGTCTTCATCTTCTGCTTGGTACCTGGATACTGAGTGGGCACCTCCTTTCTTCCAGAATACCTTCGAGAAGAATAAAGCGTCATCATAAACTAGTATTTGACAACCTTCCTCCAAATCCTTCTGCTTTTGAAGATATTTTCTAGCTCACACAAGAAATTTGTGTATCAGCCAAGTTATTCTATACATATTCAGCAAACCCTCCTTGTTTACTGTTATTTGCAAAAGAAGCGGCCCACTTTTGTGGACCGCTTCCAGTAGAGCCGATTAGAAATCAACTTTCATACCGGCAGTAAAGGTTGTACCAGTGCTTCTAGCGTGCTCGATTCCGAGGTTTACACCATTAGGTGCTTCAAATTCGGCACCCACTTTGTAGCCAACAGAATCCAAGTTCAATTCTGAAGCAGATACTTCTGCCTTCAATTTCAAACCATCAACAGCTGGAACGATGCTGCCAATGGTAGTACTTGCACCCAAGGTATGGGTGATCTTCTCAGAAGGTTTCCATTCACCTTTGTAGTTTGCAGCAACAGCTAAACCGTCCATTACTTCAATGTCTCTTCCAACACCAAAGGTTGCAGACTTAGTAGCTATCTCACCTAACGCAGGTACGTCAAGAACAGTCTTTGCATTGAATTTAAAGCCTTCGTACTCTGTATCTGCACCAACGCTAGCTTCTGCAAACATCTGGTCATAGTCAGCGTGGATATTCACGCCTTGTTGAGCAGTTTCTACTCCAACGAACAGACCATGATCCTTGGCCCGTGCCAAGTGAATCCAGTCATGCTCTGCGTCTTCATCTTTAGTCTTAGCTGCTACATAACGTGGTACCCAATCTTCGCTGATGAACTTGTAACCTGCAACAACGTTTGTATCTTCCATTACTTCGTAGCCAGCCTTAACTGTCCAAAGATTGTTTAGACCTTCCTCTTCCGTTTTGTCAGCAGCGAAGGCACCTTCGATCTTAAGACCTTCCATTGGCTCAGCAGCGGCGTCCACCTGCAGACGAATGAGCTCATCATCAGCAATGACAGATGCACCAAGATCAACCTCATCAATAAGTGCTAAGTCAGATCTTAAACCAAGAACATGACCCTGTCCCAATTCTTCACCAAGTGGAAGACCGTAGAAAGCATTTAAACCAACTACATCAAGATCTACACCACTAATGCTGATTCCACTGCGATCTTTGAGGGAAGCATAAGGGCTGTACTGAATATCCAGCGTACCAAACCGGGTAGTGGCTTCAGGTCCACCATGCCAGTATGGGCCATCTGCTTCGATATAAGCCTTTTTCAGAGTAATGTCACCGAGAGAAAGTCCAGTAGGCATTAACTGAGCAGACTCATCCTCTAAACCAAACTCAACACCTGCTCTGATCTTATCTTGAGCAGCATTTACTCCAAGATTCAAAGAGAGCTCTGAAGCAGGAACCACTGTCAGATCTTCAGCTTTTTTATTTACTTCGATTTTTGTTTCGATCGATCCACCAAAGTCTATACCAGCTGCAGATACGGGACCAACCGCAACAAGTGCTATGACTAATGAAAGTGCTATAATTGTCTTATTCATGATATGCAATATCCCCTTTTGAAAAAATGTGTTCCAAGTGCAGCGGCTGGAGTGAGTAGTATGATAGAGAACACATATGAGTATCCATGTTTCCTCATCACCGTATTCCCTGTAACAAGATAATTGGTGTAAAATGGCTGCACCAGCGGCTCGCTTCTCTGCCTTTCTATGGGGAGGCACCTCCTTTCCTCGATTACTAGCAAAGATTCGAACCTATACCACCATTGTGACTGACGTTAGTTTGTTTTATGGCAATAAATATTCCTCTGTTGTGGTGGTACGTGTATATGATTTCGCCTCTTATTTCCCTATTCCTCCTGCTAAACGCCTTGTAGATTCTTCCAACCATTACTTGCAGACGCGAAAAAGGAGAGCGCTTTTTGCACTCTCCTCTATATGCCTTATTGAAACTCTACCGAATAACCATTTCAGTATCTTTATCAAAGAGATGAATCTTACTCATATCAAAACCAACCTTGAG
>JAAYRO010000189.1 GCA_012518735.1 Bacillota bacterium | reverse complement strand
TCCGCCGTAGTCGGCATTGTAGGAAAATCCAAAAGTTTAGATTTTCTCAAAATGCTTATCTTTTGGTCTTTGGTTCGGAATAGTGTAGTGCTGGCGGTCTATCTATTGTTTTCGGTTGCTTGCTTCCTTACCGTACATGAGCATTATCTCAACGATTGTAGTGGGAATTCTGTGGCAGACTTTCTTCTCACCATATGGTCCATTTACAGAGTTAGTTCAGCGTTTTAATCCCATGTGGGAAAATGAACTGTTCTACGATCCAAAAAAAGCCATCATCCCAGTATTATTTGTAATTCTTTGGATGTACACAGGTACGTATCTCATCATATTTCTTGCCAATCTTCAAAAGATTGATCCTTCCCTTGTGGAAGCAGCCAGGATTGACGGAGCTTCCGAATGGCAGGTCTTGACAAAAATTATTCTACCATGCCTCTCAGGAGTCATTCTGACTGCAGCTATTTTAGCCATCTCTGGTTCGTTAAAAAGTTTTGACTTGGTTTTTGCAATGACTGCCGGTAATCCTGCACGCCGAACATCAGTCCTTTCCTTATATATGTATGATAATGCTTTCCGCGGTGCACCGAACTATCCACGAGCCAACGCCATTTCTGTATTCATGGTGCTTCTCAGCTTTATTCTTATTCTCATTGTACGAGTAACAGAACGTAGGTTTGGAGGTAGAGAACAGTGAAAAAACATAACAGTGAATTCCATCCCTTGCTGCGCATTTTTCTCTACTTTGTCCTTATTGTATTCACGATTATGACCATTTATCCGCTGATTTGGTTATTCATAAGCTCACTAAAGACTACAACAGAATTTCAATTTAACCGCCTAGGTCTGCCAGCGAATCCCACATTCCAAAACTACATCATGGCGTGGCGTATAGGCAAATTTGATGTACTATTTCTAAACAGTCTGTTCTTTACCATTATCTCTACTGCTACCATTATATTCTTGTCATTAGCAGCAGGATTTGCCTTCGCAAAAATTCGTTCGAAAGCAACGCCGTTCTTACATGGCAGTTTCATCATCGGCATCCTCCTCACCGTTCAATCCATTATGGTTCCCCTTTTTTTGATGGTGAACGCAGTGGGACTATACAACACCCGCTTAGGTGTTTTAATACCATATATTGGTATGGGAATGCCCATGGCCATTTATCTCTGTACAGAGTACATCAAATCCATCCCCGATTCTGTCATCGAATCGGCCCGTATTGATGGGGCAAGCTACTTCAAAATTCTTACAGCCATTGTCGTACCTATGACCAAACCGGTGGCTGTTACTCTAGCTATCTTGAACGTGGCCGGTGTTTGGAATGAGTTTATGCTCATCAACATTCTCGTCTCAAGTGATAGCCTGCGGACCTTACCTTCGGGAATTCTCCGATTCTCATCAGCTCTATCCTCCGACTATGGACGTCAATTTGCAGCTTTAGTTATTGGAATGCTTCCAATGATCATCTTCTACCTAATTTTCCGAAAGCAAATTACAGAAGGTGTTTCAGCAGGAGCAGTCAAAGGTTAATAGTCTGCGAAAAAGAAGCCTTCCCTCGAATCCATTTCGAAGGAAGGCTTTTCTTATCGTTCCTATTTCTTATCTTTCTTAAAGCAGAGGAACCAATCAAGGCAGTACATGTCCTCATCTTGACTTTCCATTCTCTCCCGAGCTGTACCGCAGGAACCTGCCGGCGGAACAATTACATCATCACCTGGTCTCCAATCAGCAGGAGTTGCTACGTTATCTTCATCTGCCTTTTGCAGAGCTTGAATAATCCGCTTCATCTCATCAAAGTTTCGACCAGTAGAGAGTGGATAGTACAAAATGGTCCTGATCTTGGACTCTGGGTCAATAATAAATACGGCACGAACAGCCTGAGTGTTGGACTGTCCTGGTTGAATCATACCATATTTCTTCGCTACATCCATGGTAATATCTTCAATAAGTGGGAACTGAACCTTGACATTCTTCATATCCTTGTACTCAAGTTCCTCAATCTTTCTCAGCCATGCAATGTGGGAGTAAAGAGAATCTACCGAGAGTCCAATTAACTCTGTATTTAACTCCCTAAACTCTTCCATCATGGTAGCAAAGGTCATAAACTCTGTAGTACAAACTGGCGTAAAGTCTGCAGGGTGTGAAAACAGGATGACCCATTTCCCCTTATAGTCTTCTGGGAAATTGATCTCTCCTTGAGTTGTCACCGCTTTAAACGCAGGAGCCTCATCGCCTAACAATGGCATTCTGTTGACAGTAATTTCTTCCACATTAATTCCTCCTTAATAGTAATCGTTACAATTACTATTAAATACGGAAAGGTAGAATCCTGCCATTAGAGTGTTAGTTGTTTGTTAATTCTCGCACTCATCATGATGTTGATGTTCGTGGCAGATCACACCAGATGATACTAATGTTCCAGCAAGATACTGCTCAACAACAGCATCAGACTGTCCAGAAGCTCCTGTAATAACTTCTATACCCCGTTCATTAAAAAGCTGGATTGCACTGCCGCCCATCCCTCCTGAAATGATAACGTCTACGCCCAAATCATGTAAGTACTTCGGAAGAAAGCCAGGACGATGTCCAGGATTCGGTATAATTTTCCGGTCAACAACTTTCCCCCCGTCTTCCTCGTAAATGTTAAAACTTGGGCAGTGCCCGAAATGTCCAGCCACCATACTGTCTTCTTCACTGGCAACAGCTATTTTCATTTGACTCCCTCCATTAATCTTCGAGTAGCAACTTTAAGGTGTGTTGTACCACCCTTCTAACAGCTTCCCCCGCAGCACTTGTAGTATTAACAATACTCTGCCCTGCGTTGACAGCTCCTATCACATCAGGATCAAATGGAATCGTTCCAACAAACGGAATCCCACATGACTCGCTGAATTGTATAATCTCCTTCGTCTTTCTCAGGTCGATGTCGTACTTATTCACACAAATGGCCATTGAGGCATGAAAGGCTTTTCCAGTTTCAACAATCCTCTGCAGATCGCTTAAGCCTGACAAAGAAGGTTCTGCTACAATTAAGACCAAATCTACTCCACTTATGGAAGCAATTACAGGACAGCCAATCCCAGGCGAACCATCAATTACTGCGATTCTGCCATCTCTTGCCGCTTTATTCATGCGCTGCTTCACCTCAGTCACGAGCAGTCCAGAATTGCCACTGCCGATCCTAAGCTGGGCTGTGGAAAAGACTGGGCTTGCAGCAAACAACTGGAGTCTTCCTGCAGTGTATGGTTTGAGAACCGCAGCATTTGATGGACAGACTGCTGCACAGACTCCACATCCTTCACAAGCAAACGGATCTACCTTGTAGCCATCTTCAACAATAGTAATCGCTCCGAAGCGACAGTACTCTCGGCACTTATCACACCCTATGCAGAGTGCAGGACTGATCTGAGCTTTATCCATACCGTAATAATTGTCGTTCTCAGCAGGATCGGTTCTATCCAAAACCAAGTGGAGATTAGGGGCATCCACGTCACAATCGGCAAATGCTTGTGGTTCCATGAGATCGATCATGGCGCGAGCAATTGTCGTCTTTCCAGTTCCACCCTTACCGCTTAATACCAGCACCTGCTTCATGGGACGAGGCCACCTCCTCATCGATTCTGTCTAAAATTTCCTTAAAGACCCTCTCATATCGCCCATTATGTCTAGCCACAACCACTCCGTCAGCAAGTTTTTTTCCTAATTCTTGTTCAAAAGGAATGGAACCAATGATGTTTAACCTGCTTTTCGAACAGAATTCTGTCACTGGGTTGTCTTGAGACAGGTACTTGTTGATAATAACACCGTATGGTTTTCTAAAGAGGGTAACCAGTTCATAAACTACCGCTAGATTGTGGACACCGAACACGGTAGGCTCTGCCACCAGAATGCAGTAATCTACGTCTTGAATAGTCTCCAGCACTGTACACGCACTTCCAGGAGGAGCATCCAGTACTGTGACCGCTCCATTGTCCGGAATCATGGTCAGAAGCTTTTGAATGATGGGGACACCTGACTCTTCTCCTGGATTTAGAAAACCACTGAGGACTAGAGTATCTTCAGAATATCCCCGTTCCACCTGTCCAATAGCACGCACCTTCTCTGTCAAGGCGCCCGTCGGACACATCAGTGTGCAGCCCCCACAGGAATGACACATTTCCTCAAACACCATTAGGGTATGGGCAGCATACGCTAATGCATTAAACTTGCAGAACTCTACGCATTTGCGGCACCCACTGCACTTCTGGGGATCTACTTGAGGCACCAAGACTCCCACTGATTCGGTGTATTCAACCTGAGGCTTAAAAAACAAGTGACCGTTTGGCTCCTCTACATCACAATCTACATAGACTCCATTGTCTGCTGAAGCTGCCAAATTAGTGGCGGCAAAGGTCTTTCCTGTACCCCCTTTTCCGCTCAAGACTGCCACTTTCATTGCTTGCCTCCCTCTAGATCAGTCAGCTTATCATTCAAACAGGCCTGCAGGTTATGTTGCAGAGACCCCTCTATACTCCGGCATATACGAATCTCAGCTCTTCTTAATACTTCTTGAGCCTTTTCACCACATTGGGGTGTAATAACAACATCAACCTTATGATCAACCAACAATTGGGCAGCCTGTACTCCTGCACCTCCTGGACGATGCAAGGCGTCGTTTTCAATAAACTCGTGTCCTTTAGACTCTATATCGTAGATCAAAAAGACCGGGCTCCTTCCAAACACATCCCCAACATGAGCATCCATTGATTTTTCAGCTGTTGGAATCGCGATCTTCATCAAACCAATCCCTTCCTCGTCCATGACGGCCACCTCGGTGTCTACGGCATCGTTTAAAACCGACTCCGCGCTCACTTTCGTCATAGAGTCTATAATCGCCACCCTCAATCCTTAGGATTGAACCGTAGAAGAGAGCTTCCGCCACTTTCTTGCGGGCATCTGCATACATCCTTTGAACGGTGGTGCGGGCCACATTCATGTGGTCGGCAGCTTCTTCTTGAGTCAACCCTTCCAGATCAAGGAGGCGGATGGTTTCGTATTCTTCTACAGACATTACAATCTCTTTTCCCTGAGGAGCTCTCTTCAGTGGTCCAAACAAACTAGCCTCAGGCAAACAGCAAACTCTTCTCCATTTCCGTGGTCTAGGCAACCTGCTCACTCCATCTTAGTTATCCGTTTTCTCTTCTAGAGCCTTTGTAACCCATTCCAGCTGACTCTGCAGCCAACTTTTTTGGCTCTCTAGAAAATCACGATTTGCTTCTGGAAGAAGGCAGAATCCTCTCCCCCAGCCAAAACCACGGCCGGGCCCTCTACCAGGTCCATATCCGTATCTATAACCGTATCGCCGGCCAATACCTCTGACCGGTCCGTATCCATATTCACGACCTTGATCGCAGAAACCAAAGCCTCGACCTGTCATGGGACCCATACCTCTTGGTCCTGTTCCATCTCTTCTTGCCATTTTAATCCTCCTCTTATATTTTTGGGCATATGCCCGTTTGAGTTCATTATACCTTATTATGAACATATGTCAAGAACAATATTCTTTCCCCTTTTACTAGATCATGATAAGCTAGTGGTATCACTATACCAGAGAGGAGTATGACGCATGGACAAGCAGCGTATTGCCGTGGGAGACAAAGGATACGTTCTTCTAAAGGATTGGATGGGTACCGATCTATCCCCGGTCAATGATGCAAAGGTGAGTTTTGACAAAGAAAGTAAGGAACTAGGACCTAAAGAGAAGCGATTGATTCACTACTTAGCTGAGAATCAGCACACATCGCCCTTTCGTCATTCGGTTCTAAAATTCGAAGTTTACGCTCCCTTGATGGTAGCCAGACAGTGGTGGAAACACATTATTGGTTCAGAGCATGGTGAAGGTTTTGACCGAATGACTGCCTGGAACGAATCCAGCAGACGTTATATTACAGAAGAGCCTGCCTTCATGGTTCCAAACGCTCATGAATGGCGTTCCACTCCACCCCATCGCAAACAGGGCAGCGGCGATCCTCTTAGTGTTGATATTGGAGGTAAATATTCAGAAGCACTGCAGGAACATATTAAACAAAGTCTGCGTATCTACGAAGAAGCACTTAAAGACAATGTCTGTCCAGAACAGGCTCGGCTGTTCTTACCAGCCTATGGAATGTACGTAAGATGGGTGTGGACTGGAAGCTTGCAGGCCGTAGCCCACTTTTTAAACCTTCGTCTTGCAGAAGATGCTCAAAAAGAAATCAGGGACTATGCCCAAGCGGTAAAAACTCTTGCAATGAGCCAATTCCCTGTTTCCCTTGAAGCTCTTCTAATTAAGTAAACCCTCAGCTGTTAATCCTCTTTACTGCCAGATTCGAGGATTGACAGCTTTCTTTATTATTCTTCCCCAACGCTTTTTTCGTCCAAATATGTTCTCAAGTACAGACAAGACAAAATCATACTTTTCTTCGGTGTACGGGTACCAATTTAATTCAGTGCGGCGAGTACCTTTGGAAGCCATAAAGGCAGTTTCATGACAGAAGACCCTCAGACCTTCACAACCATGGTAGCGCCCTAAGCCACTGGCCTTCACACCACCAAAGGGTAGGTGTGGATTGGCTACCGTAATCATTACATCATTGATATTAATGCTTCCTGCATCCAACTGCTCAGCCAGCTTCTTCCCTCGTTTCAAATCTTGACTCCAAACGCTAGCACTTAAACCAAATGGTGATCCATTTACAGACTCAACAACTTCTTTTTCCGATTCAAATGGGATAAGGGGTACAACGGGTCCGAACGTTTCCTCATGCCAGATAGCCATGTCCTCGTTTACATTCACTAAGACTGTTGGTCTAATTTCCATTGAATCCTCTTCCCATTGACTAGGAGGAACGCCAACTAAGAGCCGAGCCCCTTTTTCTAAAGCATCTTCAATCTGGTCACGAACAATCTGGACCTGCGCTGCTGAGGTCATCTCACCCATTGTTACGTGTTGGAGGGCTGAGACCAGCTTTTCTGAAAACGATTCATATATCCCCTTTTGGACATACAAACGTTCAGTAGACATACAAACTTGCCCACAATTGGTAAAAGCGCCCCAAAGAGCTCCGTTTACCGACCGTTCTAAAGGAGCATCATCTAAAACGATCATGGCATCCTTTCCACCCAGTTCTAACACTGTAGGGATGAGATGTTCGGCCGCTGTTTTCTGAATCTCTTTCCCCGTTCGAACAGAACCGGTAAAGAAAATAAAGTCTGGTTTCCCAGAAACTAATGCCGCACCAACATCTCCATCGCCATCAATGATCTGAACAACATCTTCAGGAAACCCTGCTTTTTCAATTAAGCGAGCCAGCAGTCCCCCAATTTCGGGCGTAACCTCAGAAGGCTTAACAATTACGGTATTTCCTGCAACTACTGCAGCCAGCATTGGAATGGCTGTCAATTGAAATGGATAGTTCCACGGAGAAATGACTAGAACCACTCCTCGCGGTTTGAATTCAATCCACGAACGCCGCCTCTGGAGCAGTAGAGGAGTGGGCACTTTTCGGATACCCAAAATCTTGTGTGCCTCTTTTTCCCAGTAGGCTATTGTATCAATTACTGTCAGCACTTCGGCAGTTAGTGCTTCAAAAGCTACTTTCCCCGTACTCTTTTGAATTACATCTACAATCTCATCCACCGACTCAACCATTACATAACGCAGAGCCCGCAGATAATCCAAACGCTCTGAAAGTGACGTATCTTTCCACACCCCAAAACTTCTACGGGCTTGGGAATATAATAGGTTTACATCCACTGCACTTTCCCTACCTCTCTCTTCCCTAACTAAAATAAACCCTAGTCCGACCATCGGTCAGGCTAGGGTCTTTTGATCAGATCAGCAATAATTCTAAGGTTCATAGCAAACAACTCGATTCCGCCCCAGGTCTTTGGCACGATACATAGCTTCGTCTGCCCACTGCAGTAGGTTTCTATAGGATGACTGATCTCCAGGCACAGAAGTGGCTGCACCAATTGAAACGGTTATCACCCGTTTAATGGACGACTGCTCGTGAACGATACCCAGATCCTGAATAGCCTTTCTCAGCTGTTCTGCTACAATATATGCCCCATCCATGTCTGTATCAGGAAGGAGTGCAACAAACTCCTCTCCGCCCCACCTTGCTAGAAGATCTCCAGGTCGGCGAAGACTCTTCTCTAAAGTCTTGGCCACTAGACGGAGAACATCATCACCCTGAAGATGTCCGTAAGCATCATTGTACGCCTTGAACAGATCAATATCGATCATTAGAATTGATAGGGGATTACCTGAACGGATCGAACGCCCTTTTTCTTCTTCAAAGGCTTCATCAAATCGTCTGCGATTTGCTACTCTAGTCAAACCATCGATACGAATATCTCGTTTCAGCAGATCTTTGTATTTCTTCAATTCAAGATGATTTCGAATTTTTGCCTTAACAACGGGTACATTAAAGGGCTTTCTAATATAATCCATGGCACCCAACTCTAACCCGTACGCTTCGTTTTCGTCTCCTTCTAAAGCAGTTAGGAAAATGATTGGAATATCTCGCGTTTTTTCGTTTCGCTGTAATTCTGCGCAGACTTCATAACCGTCCATTTCCGGCATAATAATGTCCAGTAGAATGAGATCTGGCATCTCCGTACGGACCATGGCCAGCGCCTCTTTTCCGTTACTAGCAATGCTGAGCTCGTATTCATCTCCAAGAGCCGATTCTAGAATTTTGGTATTTAGGCGCACATCATCCACGATTAATATTCTTTGTTTTCTTCCCAAATCCATATCATCGTAATACACTTAAACACGGTACCCCCGATGGATTACTCTATACCCTGTATGATTCGTTATCCGCGGCAAAAATCCTTGTTTCTACCACAAATACGTGTTAGTTGCCGATTTAGTCCCTAACCGCACCAATAAACAAAAACTGCGGTCTTTTTGTAAGACGGTCATACCTCTCTGGATCAATCGCCTTAAACTCTTCGATCGGCATTGGCTCCAATAGTCTGTGTACTACAAACCCTGCCTGGGTAAGGAAGGAAAAAATGCTGGTTAATGGACGTCGATAGAATTGAACTTTGACTGGTCCTCTGTGGGTATTCCACTCATCTTCCAAAAGCTCAGTTCGAAAATAGTCCTTTCTCTGGAAGTAACTAAAGTCCATAAAAGGATGGTGTATAGAAAAGACAAACTGACCCTTATCCTTAAGAATACGGTGAAACTCGCTGAAAAGAGGGCCCCAATCCCTTATGTAGTGGAGAGTGAGGGATGAGAGAACAATATCCACAGACTGATCCGCCAGAAAGTCGAGTGGGTAATTCAGATCAGCTTGAACGATTCGTGCCCTATTGCCTACACGCTTCTTTGTCATTTTAACCATACACTGACTGAAATCTACTGCTGTAACTTGAGCTCCATGTTCTAAGAGCCACTCTGTGTACCATCCAGCGGCACAAGCCGCGTCTAAAACATGCCTGCCTCGCACGTCTGGCAGTAATGACAAAGTCCCAGGTCGTTCATAGAAAGCGTTAAATGGCTTGTGGTCTACATATTCAAAATAATATTCCGCCATTGTCTCATATGATGGACGAGAAACTGAGTCCTTATGCATCTTCATTGGCAGATCTCCCCAATCGTTTGGCCATAAGAATATCTGGCTTTCCTAGACCGTTAGCATCAGGCAAAACACCGACAATCTCAAAACCAACTTTCTTGTAAAACTCAAAGGGATGGTTGTCTAAATTGCGGACTGCCCCGATCTGCTTAAGCAGATTGGGATATAAATCACAGTTTGACAGGGTTGTTTTCCCTTCTTCGTCATCTGTACCTAAATAAATCATCACTCCACCGCGGCGTAGAACTTCACCTTCCAAAGCACGAACAAGTTTCGCTCCAATTCCCCGTCCCTGCCTATCACTTCGAACCACCAAGGGATGAAGCTCCCAACCAGTCTGTCCATATTGAGGCTGTCCCCCAATAAATCCGAGAACTTGCCCAGCCTCTACAGCTACAAGAGCTATATTTCCGTCTTCCAGACAATAATCTATAACTTCTAGTGCAGAATGCTTATTAGGCCAACTATGGGGAAAGGACTCTACAAGCATCTGCATTACATCATCCATTCCCTGCCGATTGTTTTTCTCTAGACGAACAATATTCATCAGTTAATAATTCCTTTCCGAGATGGACCACCGCTAGAATCAGGTACTGAGCCCACAATTATGTTCAAATCTACCGTTACCTGTTTAATCTCCTTATCAGAAACACTGAGATCCTCATGAATACTCTTATTCCACATCAAAGGGGTCATTCGAACCAAGTGGGGCCACAGAGACGAATTCACCATAAATCTATAATGAACTGGATGAATGGCTTGAATTTCTAAATTCTCCTCCAAATGTTTTATCACTTCCTCGTTAGAATAACGGTCATGATCTTGATCATAGCGCAAGAAATCCCGCAGTTCCCCTAGGTAATGCTGACCTGGAATCACCTTAACAACGACTCCCCTTGCTTTTAAGACTCGATGAAACTCTCCATAGTTTGCAGGAGAGAGTACGTTGAGAATAATATCAATGCTGGCGTCTTGCAGGGGAAGCTGTGCCAGATCAGCAACGCACCACATAAGAGGATCATTATAACTTGCGGCGAGATTAATACCTTCCTTGGAAATATCAATTCCCAACGGTGTAACAGGCATTTGGGTTATCTGCTTAACGAGACTGCATAAAAACGAGCCTTCTCCACAGCCAACATCTAAAAGAGTTATCCGTTTATCAAATGAAAGCTCGTTAATCACTTCACTTACTTTGGCAATCAGTGGTCCAAATAACCCTGCTCTAAACACCTGTCGACGAGCTTGAAACAGTTCGGTATCATAGACGCAATTCTGCCCCCTTGTGAGAAGGTTAACATATCCCTTTCGAGCCAAATCAAAGTTATGTCCAGCAGAACAGTTTAAGCCATATGCGTCTGTCCTCATCATCTGTCCTTTACAAACTGGGCATCGAAATAAATCGTGATTCATATTAAATATGTTTCTGGCCCGATCCCTCTTTTTTATCTTTGCCACTCATAAGACCTCCCCATCACACAGAAAACAGGATTCTCACCTCATAACCACCTTCTCTTTTATACATACATTGAGAGCGAAGGAGGAGAAAAATGAACAGACATCTGCTTATCCCTGATCTTGCTTCAAAAATCGAAATCGCACAGGAATGTGAACTCAAATTGGCTGGAATATACGCAGACATTGCCAAGAACATGACAGATCCAACTCTACAATCCCTTATCTACAGCTTAAGTGGTGACGCGTATGGTCATTTTAGGACTCTGGCCATTATCCAAACGTTGACAGAAAGTCGCGATAAACGGCACACCTCCCCCACAGAAATGCAGCCGTACCCAACAGCACACCTTTCACACCCGTCTATGAGAAAGTCTTCTTTTCGGGTTAGAACCATGACAGCTGGGAACAGCGGGAAAGGAGGTGAATCAAATGGGAATGAATTGTCCTCAATGCAATAACTATAGGGCACAACTGGAAGCGTCTATCCAAGACGAGATCTGTGATGCTGGATTCTACGCAGGAATTGCTGATGAAGCCCCAACCGATATTCTGCGGTTGATCACTACTTCTATTACAGGCGATGAATACGGCCACGCCCGTCTACAAGCATCTCTCTTGGGAGTCTGCCCACCACCAGTTTCATGTCCGCCATCATGTCCTGCCGCAACAGGGAACTTCACGGCTGACGTAAGAATGGCTGTCTCTGGCGAGCTTTCAGCTATCACCCGCTATGCGGAATTGGCAGGTTGTGCTCCAACCCTCCAAGTGCGCTATCTACTCACTTCTATCTTAGGCGATGAGTATACCCATGCTCGGATTTGGAGCGCAATGCTTGTGGCAGGTTCACTCTGCAGCAACACCTAGCATCCTCAATTCAATGAAGATTCCCTGCACTCTATAGAGTACAGGGAGTTTTCATATTGATTATTCTGCCTTTCTAGAACAAAATCCTCTAGTCCAATCTGCGACCAAGTCAGCCTCGCCAAGAACGCACTCTCTAATGGCAAAGGATTTTCAACAGCTGAAGAGAAGAGAATATTGCATGCTGTCTCCCTACCTAAAGACCTGGTTCACGCTCTTACAGTTATTGCTTTAGGAAAGGATGTGACCTATGAAACATATTCGACTAACGATGATAAATGACCACATTTTACCCTGTCCCCTCACTCCTCTGCCTAGAGGATATCATTTCCGTTTCTATAAAACTGGTGACAAACCAATCTGGGCAGAGATAGTGACCCAAGCCGGTGAGTTTCCAACTTTAGAAGCAGCTCTAGACAGATTTAATCAAGAGTTCTCTAATGCCGAACACCAACTATCCTCTCGCTGTCTGATTCTAGAAACACATTTCTATCCCTTGGTGGAAGAGTGGAGACCTTCTGTACTAACAAAGTACTTCGACAGGGTAAAGAAGAGAATGAACATGGGCAGACTGGCCATAACAGCCACTGCCATCATAATTCCCTCATCACTGTGAGTCTCAGCCATATACTTCGTGATATAAAGTGGAATCGTCTTCATTTCATCACTTTGGACAATGAGAAGAGGCCACAACAGATTATCCCACTGAGCACGAAAAGCGATAATGGCTAACGTGGCGATAGCTGGTCCAGCATTTGGCAGAACGACATTCCAGAAAATCCGCGGTTCACTGGCTCCATCGATCCGGGCCGCATCCAACACCTCATCGGGAAATGGAATAAAAAACTGGCGCATCAAGAAGATTCCAAAAGCATTAGCCACAAACGGTATTATAAGACCAACATACGTATCCTGTAACCCCATATCTGTTACAACCATATATAATGGAATCATTATGGCCTCAAACGGAATCATCATAGTAGCCATAATCAGCATAAAAACAAGATTTCGTCCCTTGAATTTGAACTTCGCCAAACCATATCCTGTAATGGATGATAGGATGACCGTAAAGAAAGACACACTCACTGCCACAATCAACGAATTAAGAGTATTTCTTACAAAAATAAAGTCTCCTTCCGGTCCCCGCAGACCGTTCCAGAAATTCTGCCAGTGAAAGTGATCGCTAAACCAAGGATAGGGCAATTTCAAAATATCAATGGCAGGCATCGTAGAAGCTGTAAACATAAATAACAAAGGAATTAAAACCAAAATACAGACTGCAATGAGAAAGAACCAAATAAAAACTTGTGCAAGTTTCTCTAGATACCATGATTTTGGTCTAACAGCAGACATATTAACCCTCCTGAACTATTCCGAACTTCCATCACATATACGTAACTTCTTCAGTCTTTGATACCTTCAGCTGCAGATAGGTAAAGAAGAACATTACAAGGAAAAGAAGAATACTCATGGCACTTGCTCGACCAATGCGGTGATCCTTGATGGCTGTATAGTAAATATTGAGTGTAATAACATTAATGGGTCGCGTCGGAGCTCCTGCTGTAATGAACAGATACTGAGTACTAAACGTCTTAAGACACTGAATCATGGCCATTATGGAAACAAGCAGTGTCGTTGGCTTCAGTAAGGGAAACGTAATATACCAAAAGTCCTGCCATCGATTAGCTCCATCAATTAAGGCTGCTTCATGAAGATTGTGAGGAATCGACCCAATACCAGAAACAAAAACGATTGTAAAATACCCAACATACTTCCAAAAATAAACGATAATAGTCGATAGACGCAGCATTCCGGGCTTAGACAGCCAATTGTAATTTACCCCGGAGGTTCCAAAAAGAGTATTTAGGCCCTGATTAGCAATACCTCTAGGATCAAAAATCAACAGCCAAATCAACGCGGCAACAACTGACGAAAGAACCGCTGGCGCATAAAAAGCCATTTGAAAAAACCGCTGGAATTTCTTGATGGACATGATAAATGCAGCTAAAATTAAACTTACGACTAACAAAGGAATAAAGGTGCCCAACGTGAAAATCGCGGTGTTTTTTACTGAATTCAAGAAATCCTTTGATTGAAATAGGTAGGTGTAGTTCGCCCAACCTACATAGCGGGGCGGCCGCAGTGAAAGCAGATTCTTGTTATGAAAACTCTCGTAAAAAGCGTTCAGCATTGGATAAAAACTGAATATGGAAAACAGAATCAAAGCAGGTGTTACGAAAATCCATCCCCATCGAGCTTTTTTCTGCTCCATGCTGAATCCTTGTTTGGGTCTCATCCAATCTCCCCCTCCAGACTAGAGTGCAAAACAACAGGCCCGAGCTGTGCTGCCCGGGTCTGCTGCAGGCCTTAACTTTTCTTAGTATTCGTCATCTAGAACCTCTTGAATTCGTTCACGTAGACTCTCAAGAGCTTCTTCTACAGGCACATCAGATAACATGACATCTTCAACGGCTTCTGTAATAAATCGCTCGAATTGATAGCCGTTTTCATGCATGAACACCACATGTGCTCTCTCCATATCCCCCATAAACACATCCATATATGGGAGGTTCATGAAATTTTCATCCTCCAAAAGGTCGTTCCGAGGTTGAATAATATTCACGGTTAGAAGATACTCCATGGGATGATCGAGCATATAAGCAATAAATCTCCATGCCCATTCCTGTTTCTCAGGAGTCGTCTGAGCATTTACCATGAGATAGTGACCATAGTAAGACGCAGCCACATCATTCACAGCATTTTCAAATACAGGGAACGGTACAACCATCCAGTCACCACTCTCATAAAACTCTGGATTATCTACCTTGATTCTACCCTGCTGATAAAAGCCGCTGAGACACATACCCATGTCATTGTTATCCTTGTTAAAAATCTTACGAGCAGCTGCGTAGGTTGGGCTGCCGAGATTTCGGCCATTGGGACCCCAATCTCTCATGAATTCTAATACTTGAATCCAAGCTTCTTCGTTAACAATCGCCGTCTTACCATCGTCACTGATTAACTTCCCGCCTAACTGTTCAACCATAGGCAAAACAGATACTAAGTAGTAGGGATAGCGGAAGTCGAATCCTCGGCGTGTAATAATCTCTCCATCACGCAGTGTCAGTTTATCTGCTATGTCAGCCATTTCTTCCCATGTCTTAGGAAAATCAGTCTCAGGATCTAGACCTGCATCCCAGAATACCCGCTTATTAATGTAAATTGCCCAGTTCGTAAGCTCTAACGGAAGCCCATAGATCTCTCCGTCCATCATCACAGAATCAAATGTACCTGCCTGATATTTGCTGATTAGGTCTTCTGCACCTTTGTATCCTGCAGCCTCATAATTCACAGGGGCAACACGGTAATGCTTCATATAACCGAATTCCTGTTCAATGGGTAAATTGAAAATATCGGGAGCATTCTGGGCTGAAAAGGCCGTCAGAACCAAGTCTCCCATTTTACTTGCTTCATTAACTACCCGTTTAATTTTTACGTTAGGATACATTTTTTCAAACTCTTCGATGTACCGATTCTCGATCATTGTTCGATTATCATCCGTATGGGTCCAATATGTCAGCTCAATCACCTGAGCTGCGGCCGTACCAGCTATTAGGGACATTAGGAGCACTAACACGGTCAAAACTGAGAATTTCTTCACAAAAAGACTCCTCTCCATTATTTGAGATTGTTAAATCCCAGTTGTCCTAGAGTGCCACCCCCTTTAATAATCAAACCATCACTAGCAGTCCGTTTCTTCAAAAAACCACTGTTATAACTGCTAATGATGGTTTCTATACTATCCCTTAACATTCCTGCTCATGAGCTGCGTTATTTTAACTAACATTAGGAATGTATAAAATGTACGTTTATATAGTGTTTGGACCCTTTGTCAGAAAGACGAAGTTCGAAAACTCACGTCCTTTTCATTTTCTGAATCGCCGCTTTCTCTTCCTGAGTGGTGGTTGATGATTCAACGATTTTTTGAATGGCTTTATTGTAGGTAGAACTATCTAGAGAATTGTTCTTCAGATAAGCCATGGTTTCTTTGG
>JAAYRO010000188.1 GCA_012518735.1 Bacillota bacterium | reverse complement strand
GTTTTTTCAACTTCTAGCCTTTTATATTGCCAGTAATACTCTCTCAGCCATTCCTTGGGCCATTTCCTTTGGGGAAAAAGAGATTGCAGTAATGAAAAAACAAGCTCAGGACGTACTGACCTGGTTTGATAATATGAACAATCCTGTGCCCAGCTGGTATCTAGAAGCTGTCAATTTGAAATAGGGCAGTAGAGGGAGGGACGTCGGTTTACAGAGGATATGTATACCACAAGCTTTTGAGACATAAAAGAACGCTCGCCATTCTGGTTAGCGGATTCCTCATTGGTATTATTCACGCTATACTTACTGGTTTGGGACAAATCGTATTAGAAATGCTCAACGAATTGGAGGGGGAATCATCGTCGGTTATTTCTTACTTCGATTCTTTTCGTTCACCGAAATGAAAGGGTCGGGGTTTGGGAATAGAAATGGACATGCTTTGTTTGGCACATTTAAATAATAAACTCAGCGTTTCGGACATGGTTTGACGCATGGATTCATCCATGTCCTTAAATGATTTTAAAATGACACGAGCACTCGAATACCAATTCTCTGTAAGTTCTTTTAGTGTTCTTGCATTCGTCTGTTCTAGGATAGAGAACAGCCCATCGATAAACTGTTCCCTTTGCTCGGGGTCTAGGTTTGCTATCCACGTCTTCAGGGTTCGGTCAATGAATTTACTGCTGTCCGTTATTGTATCTAAATAAACGAATTGATCACGCACCACTTCCCAAGAATAAAGGTCGTGCTGCATTAGACCGATCTGCGTACTATGGATTACAATATATTCTTCTTCGTGTTGCAGTAGCATTCCCACAACAGAAGATTGGGGAATGAAGGTTTTAATCTTATGACGAATATTCTGATAGCCCTCTGATTCAAGAACAGCTGCGTCAAATCCTGGACCATCGTTATTATAAACAGCAGCAATTCGATCCTGTACTTCTTTTGGGCAAAACGCTGCTCCGTATACAGCTAGATTGCCGCCTTTCGAATGGCCACCTACAATAAATCTGCCTGGGAGAGTGTTCCCTATCCGCTCTAAATAGCGAACCGCTTCTTCTTGTGCTGGTACGGGTGTGGTAAAACTCATGTTGAAATCTTCTTTCCACCCTACAATAGTATCATCTGTCCCTCTAAACGAAACATAGAAAAAATCCTGGTCCATTTCAATGACCACAGCGGAGAACTGCTTTTCGTCTTCAAAGTCCACTTGGTTTACATACCCCATCAGATTCATGTCTCGAAAACGGTCACTAGCAGCCACCGCTTTGAGCAAATGAATGTCATCTTTCATAATAGCACGGACCGAGGCCTCTTCTGATGCGAAAAAAAGCTTACTAGCTTCAGCAATAGTGATTCTACTTTGCAAGGACGCGGGCACGACATGATCAAAGGGAAGATAAGAGAGACGGGATAGTATTAGGCTGTCAATGTCGTTGAACGGCGCTTGCCCTAGCGTTAAGTCGCCCCGCCATTCCAGGTAGTCAAACAAATTTGCCATGCTGCACCTCCCAAGAATTATCACATATTTCTCTTCCTTGTGGCTATTATCCTTCGACTGCCGGCAATTTACTCACCACTTCTTCCCATCTCAATTCGAAATTCCTCTCTCTCTACGTCTTGGTTAGAATAGTGCAGTAAGTCAAATCCCATAACTGAAGCAAGCTTGATAAAATGAGATGTCTAAGCGTACTATTTCTACTGTCATATACATTCCCGCCTTTACTATTGAGATAGTGTCGTTGAGAAGTATCTATTGAGCAGCAATCTGCCTTCGTGACTTATCCTCAATCCGTCTGAGGCGATGTTCAAGATCAGGGACTTTAGGAGATTTTGTCTGCCACGCAATAGCTAAAGCACGGCGGGTAGCGTGACTCGCCGCCTTTAGATCGTTTAGTCGATGTTCGTAGTGTTTGGCTAATTCCTCATAGGCCATAATATCATCATTAGACAGCTCAAGTAATCTCCGCCAGAGCTTACAGGCTGTCTCATAGTCTTTCATTCGTCTGTAAAGTAAGGCTGTGGTGCGCAGAAGCTGGACTTGGTGCTCCGTATTTTCACACAGCTGTAAGGCAGTATGAAGGTAGCGAAGAGCTTGTTTTTGGTTTTCTTCCCCAATACATATTTGGGCAAGGGCTTCTGCTTCCCAAGGACAGTCACATTCGTTTGGTTTTAGTTCAGTAGTGATATAAATCCGATATAGTAACGCCGCCATAGACACAACGTCAATTACGTTATGCTCAACGATGTCTTGAAGTAATAGACCCTGGCCAGTCTGGAGAAATTGAAAGTAGCGCTGGGGAATTTCATAACCAGGAATATCACCTGTTCTGGTCACTCCTAAGAGATTTTCTTCCAAGCTGTTGAGACTGCAGCTTTCCAGCTTATGACGCCAAAGTTTACGGGACATATGCAGAAGATCAAGATGTTCTTTATTCTTCGTGCCGTTAAAGTCTAGCCGGGAGATGGTGAAGCGAGTTTGAAGCAGTGGTAGATCAAATGTTTTACCGTTAAAAGTTATGATGGTGTCAATATCCTGCAGCTCTTGGTCTAAAAGATAGAGGAGGGCTAATTCCTCGTTGTAATCCCTCATTAAAAACTGCTTTACAACAAAGTGGGCGTCAGAAAAACGCCCCGTACCTACCAAGAAGGCATAGGTACCTGTGCCACCTGCCAACCCTGTTGTTTCCGTGTCCAGAAATAAGGTGTTGTTTAGATCGAAAGTGGAACTTATGTCCTGCCCCAACCTTCTTAATGTCTCAGCTGTGACCTGCCGCGTATCCTGTAAGGTCCAAAAACCATGGATATGCTCTGAGGGAAACACTTTTTCAGCAGCATAACAAGGCCCAAAGGGGGTGGTCACTTCTTGTCCATGCAAAAATGGATCAAGATCGGCCTTAGGCTTTCCGATTCGTTCTGGTGAACTTTTCTGTTGCGGTAGAAATCGACGCAGCTTGCTTGTTAGATTCAAGATCTAAGATCCCCCTTAAAAACCAGGCAGCGTTTTCTTTCCCTTTTACACCTACCTCTTCAACAGGTCCAACGCAAGAAGGACACCCTGATGGACAAGGACATTGAGTGAGTATGGTTAGGGCGCGCTGGAGTAGACGGTTATGGGCTTCAAAGAGTTTTTCACTAAATCCTACGCCTCCTGGATACTTTTCGTAAATGTAAACAGTGGGTTCGCCTGTAAACGGCGAGCGGATCTGGGCTGTTACTCCAAGGTCACTTGGTTCACACATGAGCTCTAAAGATGCAATGTTTCCAAGCAAATGGGATGCTCCAATTAAGGCACTTTGAAGAGCATCTCGATCCAGATTATCACCACTATCTGTTGGTCTGCTGAACCAATACGCGGTAGTGTGGAGTTCTTGTTCGGGTAGTGAAATCTCACCCCACCCAATATTTTCATGGGTATAAAACTTGATCTTTTTATACATATGGGTTTTGGCCACAACCATAACTTCGCCCCAATTTCGTTTTACGTGGGGTAAGTCTTCTTTTTCGAAAACATCTAATACCTTAAGGTCTACTGCTAAATTAGCATCAGTATAATAATCTACATCTACCTGTCTAGCATAGGCTTTTTGCCGCTCCCAATCCAGCTTGTCAATATGGTATTGATTGCTTTCGTGAATGTAGATAGCTCCTTCATGAACGAGCATGGGGGCGCTGAACCGATCTACTTCACCGATGACTCTGGTTTGACCATCCGTTGTATCAATGATGGCGAAATTTTCTGTAGAAGCACTGCGGAGTGAAATCTCTACTGCTGGGTAGTTTTCACTCATCCAGTACCAGCGGTCATCTACCCGACGGAGAACCATTTCTTCTGCAAGATACTCCAATATTTCCTCTGGATCCACATCCCCGAATTTCTCCCCTTGCACAAAAGGTAATTCAAAGGATGCACACTTAAGGTGAGATACAAGAATATAGAGGTTGTTGGGGTTAATTCGAGCAAATTCCGCTCCTTTATCCATAAAATAGTCAGGGTTTTGGATCATGAATTGATTTAAAGGACTAGAGTTAGCAACCAGTATTGCAATAGAAGGTTCATTACTTCGACCTGCCCTTCCTATCTGCTGCCAGGTACTGGCAATGGTTCCTGGGTATCCAGTCAGAACTGCCGCTTGTAGTGTCCCAATGTCTATTCCAAGCTCTAATGCATTAGTGCTTACAACGCCTAGAACTTTACCGTCCCTTAGGTCTCTTTCGATCTGACGCCTCTGTTTAGGTAGATAGCCACCGCGATAGGCGCGGATCTTTTCTGTTGTATCACCCAATTTATGAAAAGACTTTCTGAGATATGTTACAAGCACTTCTGTATCTAATCGACTACGGGCAAATACGATGGTGGGGATACTGGCAGCGATGAGCTCGTGAGCCACCGCTTCTGCCTCTAATAAGGAACTGCGCCGAATACCGAGGGGTTTGTTGACTACTGGTGGGTTGTAAAATAGTATCTCTTTCTGACCTCGAGGGGCACCGTTTTCATCAATGACTGTAACAGGCCTGCCAAGCAGACTCTCGCCATGTTCTTTCGGGTTAGCAATCGTTGCTGAAGTACAGATAAACTGCGGGTTAGAGCCATAGAATTGGCAGATGCGGTGCAGACGTCGTAAGACATTGGCTACATGGGAACCGAAAACTCCCCTGTATGTGTGCAGCTCATCAATAACTACATAGCGGAGGTTCTCAAACAGCCGCATCCATTTGGTATGGTGAGGCAGGATTCCAGAGTGGAGCATATCAGGGTTTGTAACCACAATACTGCCTGCAGAGCGGATAGCTTTACGGGCATCTCCTGGCGTATCTCCATCATATGTATAAGTCTTTATATGACCACCTAACTCTTCACTCCAGACCATTAACTCTGCCACTTGGTCTTGGGCTAAGGCCTTTGTAGGAAAGAGATAGAGGGCCCTTGCTTCTTCGTTTTCCAGCAGAGTTTTAATTACAGGGAGGTTATAGCATAAGGTCTTACCAGAAGCGGTTGGTGTAACAACGACTATATCCCTACCCCTTTGCACTTCCTGTAGGGAACGGGCTTGATGGCTGTAGAGTTTTTCAATCCCTTTTTTTCTAAGCAGTTCTGTCAACTCATGGGGGACGAAAGAAGGTATTGGTTCATAAACCCCTGGGTGAGCTGGTAGTGTATGCCTAAAGGTAATATTCTTCATAAATCGCGGATGATTTTCGATCTTTTCCATCACAGTATTAACGCTCACAATATGGCACCTGCCCTTCTCATTCGATCATAACGAACACTCGTTTGCTTGTCAATGGAATTAGAGAATTCAGAATTACGGTTTTGGGCAGTTTGGTCTTCATGTTTTAATCACGTTTTAATGAAGGACAAACGTACCTTAAAGGTCCGTTCAGTAAAATGGAGTAACAGTGGGAAGGGTGTTCTTATGAATCAGATTGTTCGTGAGTGTTTACCCATGGGACCAAAAAAAGTGTGGCTGTTTCCTCTCGTCATAGGCATGGGGGGCTTTTATTTAGGCACGAAGGTTGGTGAACCTCTTTTTGGAACCATGAAGTTATCTATGTACTTCTGCGTTTTTTCCGTAATTTGGGGTTGGGCTTCGACCTGTCGTACCAATTCGCCTCATTATGAAAAATTATTGGCGGCCTACAGTATGAGCGAAGGGACCGGACACCTTGTTCGACTCTTGGTGATTAGTCTTTTTGGAGCACTTACTACTGCTTCGCTACTGGTAGGGATGTCAGTCGGGCGTGAGACGCCCGTTGTGAGTCTGGAGTTGCTGCCTTATCTCACTCTTAGCCACTTTATCTCCACTGCAATTGGGGGATTAGGGGCCATCATGGGTGTAAGTTTTGATGGAAACGAGCTGGTGTTATCCATTCTCAGCTGGTTTGGCTTTGTAGAACTTTCTCACAGAATGGAAACGGCCGTGCCCCTGCTGCTGATGTTCCTTTTCACGGCAGTTTTGTTAGCTGTCGTAAGTATGCTTATGCTGACTGCATCAAGGCATAATAATGAATGGGAAGCCGTGGACTAGAAAAATGTCGATCAGTCTATACTTGGCTCAGACTGATCGACGTCTATATGTGCTTTTTAAAACTTGTATCCCAATCGAATGTCTACTTTTGTGTCAAAACGCCTGTCACTTTCTGGAGGTGCATCTTCCAACTCAACTGCTGTCCGGATCAGCAGGCCCTCATCTCTTGGTTCAAAACTGAGACCGATTCTGTAGAACTTTTCATCTAGTTCATTAAAACTCCAGACAGATTCATCTTTTAGTCCGATAGTAATCCAATTGCTTAGTAAGTAGTCTTTTAGTTTCAGCGAATTGTTGATTCCAGCGGTCAAAGCTTGATACTTGCAGATATCTGATTGTAGTCCCATCCCTATGGAATAACTGGAAATAAGAGAGGTTCGCCACTGCTCAGCATCAAACAAAGGGTATTCTAAGCCCAGCTTAAAAAGGCCCTGTAGATAGGTCTTTGAGTAACGGAAATCGGCTGCAAGATCCATCTGGATCTGTCTATTCATGTTCATGCCGTACTGCAGACCTAAGACGTAATCGGAAGCGTATTCCTCGGTGAAGCTGTCACTCCACAGACCAACTCCGCCGTTTACTTGGATGCTGTTTGCAGATGAGACAAGGGAAGTTCCCAGCAGTACAACTGTGACCACAGCAGCGATGCAGTTCATCTTCTTCATGACAATCCTCTTTTCTGTAGAATATAGATCGTATTCCATACCTGTTTAAAGCTTCCTGTATGACGGAGAATAGTAAAATATGTAATACCGAGGAGGTAGGCGCAATGGCTGCAAAGAAGACCCATTGTTATGATGCAGAGATCAAAAAGTCGATCAACCAGTTGGCTGATCGACTCTATTTCTGTTACTGTCTTTTCGATGCGATTTCTTCAGTAATCTTTTGAACAAAATCCTCCAGCTTGAAAGTGCCTAAATCCCCTTCTCGCCGGTGGCGAACGGAAACAACACCGGCTTCTTTTTCTTTCTCACCTACAATGAGCATATAGGGAATCTGCTGGAGTTGGGCTTCTCGGATTTTTTTGCCCATTTTTTCACTGCGCCGATCCGTTTCAACTCGAATATTGGCATCAAACAGGGTCTTTTCCACTTGTTCCGCGTAATCTAGATGATCATCGCTTACGGGAATGATCTGTACTTGGACAGGCGCTAACCAAGTGGGGAAGGCTCCAGCAAAATGCTCAATAAGGATAGCGATGAAGCGTTCTAGGCTGCCGAAGATCACACGATGGATCATGACGGGACGCTGTCTTTGGTCGTTTTCATCGATATAGGTTAAATCAAACCGTTCTGGCATGGCAAAGTCCAGTTGGATGGTACCGCACTGCCAGGTGCGGCCGAGACAATCTTCTAAATGAAAGTCAATCTTTGGACCATAGAAAGCTCCGTCACCTTCGTTTACCACATACTCTAAACCCTTAGCATCTAAAGCTTCCCGCAAAGCATCGGTTGCCTTATCCCACATGGCATCATCGCCAATGGCGTTCTCAGGCTTTGTGGACAGTTCTACATGATACTTAAACCCGAAAACATCACGGTAAACAGAGTCTACGAAATCGATGACTCCTTCAATTTCGGACTGGATTTGAGACGGCAGCATAAAGATATGGGCATCATCCTGCGTGAAACAGCGCACTCGCATTAATCCATGGAGGGTTCCAGACAGTTCATGACGGTGAACGAGTCCCATTTCAGCCATACGAATGGGCAGATCACGATAGGAATGGAGTTTGCGGCGGTAGAGCAGCATTCCTCCTGGACAGTTCATTGGTTTAATGGCAAAATTCTGTTCATCAATCTCGGAAAAATACATGTTTTCTCGGTAATTGTCCCAGTGACCAGAACGGTGCCACAGATCTTCATGAAGCATAATAGGGGTCTTAACCTCTTGGTACCCTCGCTTGCGGTGTTCTTCTCGCCAAAAATCCTCGAGAGCGTTGCGAAGAACCATCCCTTTTGGGTGGAAGAAGGGGAAACCTGGTCCTTCTTCTTGGATGCTGAATAGGTCAAGATCTCTACCAATGATGCGGTGGTCTCGTTTCGCTGCTTCTTCCAGCATGCGGAGGTGTTCTCTCAATGCTTTTTTGTTAGAAAAAGCAGTTCCATAAATGCGCTGCAGCATGGGTCGTTTGGAGTCTCCTCGCCAGTAGGCACCAGCAATGCTCTGCAGTTTAAAGAACCGGACTTTCGATGTGCTGTCTAGGTGAGGCCCCCGACAGAGATCTACAAATTCACCTTGGCGATAAATACTTACCTCGTCGTCAAGCTCCTCCAGCAATTCGAGTTTATACGGTTGCTCAAGCTTAGAAAAAAGCTCAACCGCTTCTTCGTTCGTTATTTCTTCTCGAATAATGGGTAGTTTTTCTTGGACAATCCGCTCCATTTCTTCTTCAATTCTTTCTAGATCTTCGGGAGTAAATCGGTGCTCCAAATCGAAATCATAATAAAATCCATTCTTAATAGTTGGACCAATAGCTACTTTCGCATCAGGCCACAGCCGCAGGACTGCTTGAGCCATGATGTGGGCAGCTGTATGGCGTAATACCTCTTCAACGTTTTCTATTGGTTTACTCATCTCGTATTTCTCTCCTTTCATTGATTGGTGTAAAACAAAAAACCCCGTCCCACAATGGGACGAGGTTATCGCGGTTCCACCCAAATTGGCTGTCAATGTAAAAATTTACAGCCCACTCTGTGCAGATAACGGTGCCCCGGCCACGCTTACTTGATTCAGCAGGCAACTCCCAGGTGGTTTTCACCATAACTGACCTGGCGGGAGTTTTCAGTCGATGACTCCCGTTTCCTGTCAGGTTGTTCTTGGTTACTCGTCCTGTTCATCGTTTTTACTCTATTACTAATAAAATACCCATCTTTTTGTGATTTGTCAAATGCTTTGTTTTTAAGGTGTCTTGCCGTTTATCAATAAAGAGTTACTGTTATTCGATATATGCTTATTGACAAACGATAAATACGCACTTATAATTAAGCTGAAACATGAAAAAGGAAAACAAGAAAGAAGGGTTTGCATTGCGTTATCTTGGAAAAAACTCAGTTGCTTCAAAAATTGCGTGGCTCCTTAATGTGGCTTGGTATCTTACATTCGCAGCCATAGTAATATTGGTAGGCATTTTCGTAGTGAGCCGTTTTGCGCCGGAGTTGTTTTCTTACGATGGACTGACCTTTGAGTTCCAGGGAGGTTTGAGAATGGCTCTAGATCCTGAGCTGATTTCGCCAGAAGCTGTGAATCGACTTCCCCTCACAGCATTGTTAGTAGTTGTTACCTCCATGCCTGTCGTTCTCGTAATTATTTATCAGCTGCGCCAGCTGTTTCGAGAATTCGCCGGCGAAAACCCCTTTACACTTAGTAATGCAAAAAGAGTTCGTGTTATTGGTTTTGCTGTTCTAGCATGGTCAGTCCTATCGGCAGTAGGAGAGGTGCTGTTAGGCTATTACATCATGAATTCTGTGCACATTCCTGGGGTTGAATTTGGGGTGAATATTAAGCTCGATTTGATCGTTGTCTTCTTAGGTTTTGTTGTCTTGGTTTTTGCAGAGATATTCTCTATGGCAGCTGGGATCAAAGAAGAGCAAGACTTGACGATCTAGGTGTATTTTCAATGGGCAGAGGGAATTATTGGGCTCAATCATCTTGCCGATTTCGCAACCACTTTGATGGCTGCATTCATGTGAACGTTGTGGGGGAGAGTGGTTATGAGTATTCGTGTTAATTTAGATCGTGTTATGTTGGAACGGGATATGACTCTGACTGAACTGTCCAATGAGATAGGTATAACCATGGCTAACCTTTCTATTTTAAAGAATAACAAAGCGAAGGCAATTCGCTTTTCGACTCTGGAGTTATTGTGCAGAGCACTAGAATGTCAGCCAGGAGATCTGTTGGAATATGTTGAGGGTGACGAAAGAGATTAGCTTATAGTTGACCAAAACCCAGTTATTGTTTGCCTTACGATCTTGTCATAGATATAATGAAGTTAGATAACCATAGTATGATTTGCCAAACCTATGTGATAGGGGAAATGAGGGTTAACTATGGGGACAGTGGGTTTTAAGATTCAGGAGATTGCTCACAAATATGGTCTCAAGTTACTGGTTTACTTTGGAAGCTATGGAACCGAATTTTATGGGGATGACAGCGATATAGATATAGCCTATCTCGCAGAAGATCCGTTGTCCATCCATGAGAAGATGAATTTGCTGAGAGATTTAATCATAGCCCATCGAAAAAGTGAGATTGATCTTGTCGATCTGCAGACTGCAGAACCAGTTTTGCGCTATGTGATTGCCACGAAGGGAAGGACAGTATTCGAACAGGAAGAAGGTCTCTTTGAGCGGTACGCCTTATATTATGTGAAACGTATGTATGAATTGCGTCCCATAATTGAGGAGGATATGCGTCACTTAATGAAGGAGATTAGGGAGCTGAATATGGATGAGTGACCATGTAGTAATCTGTAATAAGTTGAAAGTCCTGCTCAGATATTATAAGGAACTCCAAGAATTAGTCCGCTCCTTAACAATTGGCGAGTATCTTAGTCAACTGCTCTTGCGGCGAGCTGTCGAACGGCAGCTCCAGCTGATCGTAGAATGTGGGACAGATATCAACAACATGATTTTGAGAAGTTTGGGCCAGGGGCCTGCCAAGGACTACTTTAATTCATTTGTCGATTTGGCCGAAAACAATGTACTGGATATGGAGTTCGCCCTTGAAATCGCGCCTTTCACTGGACTGCGCAACATTTTGGTTCATGAGTATACCAAGATTGACGATGTCATTGTGTATCACTCTATTTCCGATGTCCTAAAATACTATGGGCAGTATATACAAACGATCGCTGGTTACTTAGAATGTGAAATGTGATGGATTCAAAGGAGACAAAGGAATGCGGTTGGGAATCATTAGTGACACGCATGGTTGTGTGAAAGCTTGGGAAGATGCGCTCAAGGGTCCTTTTCAAGATGTAGATCTTATACTTCATGCAGGCGATGTGCTGTATCACGGACCTCGTAACCCCTTACCTAAACAATATAATCCTAGTACACTGGCTGCTATAATGAATGAGTGTTCCATTCCCATTTTGGCTGCTAAAGGGAACTGTGACAGTGAGGTCGATCAAATGGTGCTGGATGTTTCACTGCAGGCACCCTATTTTATTACAGAACAGCCCATAGGGCGAGTTTTGGTGACACACGGGCACACATATAGCGAAGATATGATTCAAGCTTTGGCACAGAAATTCAACATAGATATTTGGGTCAGCGGTCATTCCCATGTTCCAGGATTACAACGACAGGGCAGCACAATCTATCTGAATCCTGGAAGCCCATCTCTACCCAAAGGATCTGAGCCTAGACGGAGTGTGGCTTTAATCACTCAGGAGGAGATTCAGCTGATTGATTTAGACAGTGGGCGACCATATGAGAATATGTCATTGAAGCGTCTGCTGTAGAATGAAACCGTACCGGGATATTCTTGGTACGGTTATTTTATTTTCACAGCCCAAGCCGCTTATTCTGTTTTTTCCAGTATCGCCTAAAATAAGGATTACCTTGAATTCTTCCAGGATTTTGGCGATTTTTCCCTATGGTCTGCTCCACTAGTATTCTTTCCTTTGACCATCCATACTCCATGATCTCTCGCATTTCATTTTCATGGACCTCTTTTTGTTCAAGTTCGCTAACCATGGCCAGAAGTTCTTTTTCCAGCTCATCCCGTTGATGGATATATTCCTCCAAGTTCAATACTCGATTTTCCAAGATCATGCGGTGCAGCCGCTCCCGCAGCATCCAAAAAGCTAGGGCTTCCTCTTGTTCGTTCTCTCCAAACACTATGCTGCTTGTATTCCTAATCATCCAAAAGGGCTTGAACGTAGAGATGCAGGGGGTAGAACTGCCTGTGATCCAATATGTGGACAAGCCTTCACCTAACGACGCAACGTAACTGCCGGTGGTGTGATCACCAACAATAAATCCCCCATGCATACAAACGCTTCTTAGTGAACTATGGGCGAAGGGTCGATGGGCTATGCGAGGTTCGTGGTATCTTAAGATTTCCATCATTGTCTCTACAGTGATTTGGCCCTTATGCTTTTCCAGATGTGTCATACAGCTTTGAAATCTCTCTTTAGAGCCACTGGCAGAGGAATAGAGTCGATTAGAGTAGCATTTGGCAAAGTGGAAGTCTTCTTCGGAACGGCACCATCCCTGATTCATGGCATGACTTATAAGTTCTGGATGGGCTAGATCAAAGTCTTTACCAATACTGAGACGATTAGATATGCACCGGATATCCTTTACCTTTTCAGCGACCCAATAAGGACCGGCTGTCTCCAAAACCCAAGCGGAAGTCTTATCGGCTATCAAAAACGAGTTATGGTAGACGAACGGTTTTTCGTAGCCGCAATTGCCTCCCTGTCCGTAGGTTTCAAGCAGTCCGATAATATAATGGAGTGCTTCAGTACTGGTTTGACAGCGTTCAAGGGCTAGGCGAACCATATCCATACCTAATAAACTGGGGGGACCCTGCTTTACTTTCGTAAAGACAGCTTCGTTGCCAATGTTTAGACCAAATTCGTTACAGCCCATTTCTGCACCCCACATCCAAGAGGGTTTCAACAGGAGGACTTCATAGGTCTCCTGTACTTGGTCAATTTCAATATAGGTGCACTTTACTCTAGCACCCTGTGGATAGGTCCGTCGAGGTATCCTAATCATGAGGTGAGGTTCATTTGGTTGACGGTCACTGTTTTTTGCGAAAATCACACTGCCATCTTTTGTGGAATTACCTAAAGCTACAAGAGTGTCACACATACTGAATCCTCCCTAAAGAACTTATTCTCATACTCCTAACTTCCATTATACAGAGAAATTTCCTGTCTAGAATGTGTTACTTGAAGAGTGCAGCAGAACATAGAGGGAATGGATATGGGATGCAGAAGTCTACAACGTGTGTTATTTTACACCAAGGGCAAGGGGGATTGGCGGTGGAAGTCTAGAATCACTGATTAGCAGCTTTGATTTATGGTCAATAAAGGGATATAGTGAAATATATAACTATTTTCGGAGAAAAACCCAGTACTCAGCAGGATTGCTGTTATAAAGCCGTTCTGCCATTTTTTACGTGTGCTGGAAGAAAGAGGACTGTTGGGTACCGAGAAAAAGGTACCTTCATAATCGCGTGTATTGGAGGCTTTACCATGACTGGAGTTTTAATCATGACCGCTGTGTTAATAAGTACGTTTGGTGCACTCTGGGTGGCAACGTTACCTGAAACCTCGAAGAAAGAACGGAATACAGTAGTTGTTACAGCATCAACCATTAGTGCCCTTATTGTATGGGGATTACTTATTTATATTTTAAAAACTGGAAACACTCTCAGTGTGAGTGCAAGGATCGCCTCCTTACGGTGGAAATTTTCCCTTGATCCATTAGGGATGGTTTATGCAGTCATTGTATCGTCCCTCTGGGTCTTTACTGCAGTCTATTCATTGGGATACATGGAGCAAGATCAAAATCAGAGGCGGTACTTCATCTTTTTCCTGCTGTCAGCAGGTGTTACTTTAGGCATTGCTTTCTCTGGAAATCTTTTTACTCTATATCTGTTTTATGAACTACTGACTTTCTGTACCTATCCTCTTATGATTCATGAGGGCAGCGAAGAGGCACTTAGACAGGGCAACAGATATTTGAAGTACAGTTTGGCAGAAGCTGTGCTCATTTTGGCCGCTCTAGTTATGCTTGCGAAATATACTGGTGGACACCTTGGCTTTGGTACACAGTCAATCTTAGCTGGGACTGAACCATCAGGTGCGTTAACCTTCTTACTTTTTCTGTTTCTTGCAGGATTTGGTGTCAAAGCAGCTGTTATGCCCCTTCATGGTTGGTTAACTTCAGCTATGGCAGTTCCTACACCTGTGAGTGCCCTCCTTCTTGAGGTGGCAGTGGTAAACGCTGGTGTTTTTGGTATTTTACGGACAGTGTATTCGGTGTTCGGCTCTGAACTTCTAGATGCCATGGAGGTTCGTTGGATTCTATTGCTTATTGCAAGTATTACCATTTTGTGTGGTTCATTGTTCGCCATGCAGCAGGATGTTTTGAAGAAGCGGTTAGCTTATTCAACTATCAGTCAGCTGTCCTATATTCTTCTGGGTGCTTTTACGCTGCACCCATGGGGACTGGCCGGAGCAGTTCTTCATATGATTTTCCATGCAGGTCTAAAGATCACCTTATTCTTTTCGGCCGGGATCGTAATGGAGACAACCGGTTATGTGCGTGTGAGCCAATTAAAAGGTGTAGGGAAAGAACTGCCCCTTACCATGGGCAGCTTTGGAATTGCAAGTTTAGGACTTATTGGCATGCTTCCTTTAAGCGGCTATTGGAGCAAGTATTATTTAATGCAGGGAAGCATTAAAAGTGGGCATTGGCCGTTATTACTGGTGCTCCTCATCAGTGCTTTGCTGAATGCATTTTATTATCTTCCTATTACAGTCTCGGCTTTTACAGGTGGGGATGGGGTGGAACCAGTCAAAAAAAGCAGGGGATTATTTTTCATGCTTGTTCCTACCCTAATCTTGGCAGGGATAGCTTTAGTATTCGGTCTCTGGCCGGGATTGACTTTACCCATTGTTGATGCAGTTGTTCAGCAGTTTTTTATTTCATAGGGGGTGAATCGGGATGGTTTTATTTTCGCTTTTAATGTTTGTTCCGTTTTTGGGTGCGGTGTTATTGTATTGGTATAACAGTGAGCGGGCCCAATCCATCATCGGTATTGGAGTGGGAGCTGTAGTATTTGGTGCGAGCGTTCTAGTCTTCTCCACAGTGAGGGGGGGAGACTCCTTAGCATGGATACCCCGATCACTTGGGATATTCAGCCCAAGTTTTCGTATGGATTCACTTTCTGGTTTATTCAGCTTATTCAGCGCCTTTGTTTGGTTAGCTGCAGGAATTTACATGTGGTCGTATATGAAGCATGAAAAGCGAACGCTGAGCTTCTATGTTTTTTATCTTATAACCTTAGGGGCAGTCCAGGGTATTTTCGCTGCAGGCGACTTAGTCACGCTTCTCCTGTTCTTTGAAATCATGACAGTCAGTTCGTTTTTCTGGGTGATTCACAATCAGGATAGGGATTCGCTGAGGGCTGGATACTTTTATCTGTTCTTGAGTGTGGCCGCAGGTTTATGTCTTGCAGGGGCGATCGAGCTCTTGAAGATTTCAGGTTCATCTCTCCAGGTGGGAGTTCCTGCCGGTATACCTAAAAACATCACCATGTTCACTTGGGGAATTCTCTTACTAATTGCAGGGTTTGGGGTCAAGGCTGGTATGGTACCTCTCCATATATGGCTGCCTATGGCCCATCCAGTGGCACCTACTCCTGGGAGTGCTTTACTCTCTGGAATATTGATTAAATGCGGTGCCTATGGTCTGATTCGGACTGGACAGTTTCTCAGCTGGGGACAAGCAGATTTGATTCCTTGGATTGGTGTTTTTGTTACGGTCATTGGTGTGGTCACCATGGTCTTGGGAGTTTGTTTGGCTCTCCTGCAGGGGAATGCCAAGCGGCTTTTGGCCTATCATAGTATCAGTCAAATGGGATACATTATTCTAGGAATTGGAGTTGCTTTGTTTTTACAGAATGATGGGGTTTTAGGTGTTTCTGGAGCCATTTTCCACTCTTTGAACCATGCACTGTTCAAATCTGCTCTATTTTTAGGTGTAGGCATTGTTTATCTGGGTACAAATGAACTGGACCTGTATCGTCTTGGTGGTTTATGGCGGGATTACCCATTCACCGCACTCATGATGCTGATTGCTGCATTTGGTATTACGGGTACACCGGGGCTGAATGGGTATGTGAGCAAGACTCTCCTGCACCATGCCGTATCACAAGCTGCTTCAACGGGAGTCCCCGTTATGGTATGGGCGGAACGTTTCTTCTTAGTAGTAGGAGTGGGAACGACCGCATCGTTTGTTAAGTTGTTTTCCTTGACATTCTTAGGCAAGAAGAAAACAGAGGTTGCGGATGGGGCAGGAGAAAAGCCCATGCTGGCCTTAGGTATGGCCCTACTTGCAGCAGTCATGGTGTTTGTTGGTACAAGACCCTATGTGGCTATCAATCAGTTTATTGCACCAGCGACGGTGGCTGGCGGGATGAGCGATCTTACCTACCTTCAACACGTAAATGTTTGGGCAAAAGGTGATTTACTGGGCATGGTAATCACCCTTGCGGCCGGTATCGTGTTCTTTATCATCGGAATGAAAACCCATTTGTTTCATTATCAACCACCAGCTTGGCTCAGTATTGAAAGCTTCGGTAAGCTGTTTGTGCGCATGTTAGTATGCGTGGGTCATTTTATCAAGAAGATCTATACTGTATTGGTGACACCTCTTGTAAGGTCGGCTAACGGCAGGCCTTCGGATATGCCCTCGCTTCAATCTCAGGGAGTCCGGCTTCTGACTGTTCTTGGGGTTATTATTTTGTGCAGCTTGGTCATACAATTCATGGGTTTTGTCTAGGGTTAAGACACTTTATGGAGTCAGGCTGTTCTGGTCTGACTCCTATCTATATACCATCCGATGAGGGAGTCTGACAAGCCAGCCCCATCAAGTAAGTTCTCTTGAATCTGAGCTTCGTTTAGGGTATCCTTAATATATTAAGGGTGGAAAATTTAGGAGGACATTATGGCTATTATTCAGTTGGATAACGTGAAAAAAACATACACGCTTGGAAAAACTGAGGTACATGCACTGAAAGGTGTAACGTTTGCTGTCGAGAAAGGTGAATTCACTTCCATTATCGGTCCATCCGGTTCAGGTAAGTCCACGATTTTGAACCTTATTGGCTGTATTGATCAGCCTACTTCTGGGACCGTAACTATTGATGGTACACCCACACACGGTCTTAATGATCGGGCTCTCACTGCTTTACGTCATGAAGTACTAGGTTTTATTTTCCAATCTTTCAACCTCATTCCAGTTCTCAATGTCTATGAGAATATTGAATTTCCCCTATTATTGGGGAAAAACAAGATGGGTAAGGAAGAGACAAAAGAGTGGATTGAGTATTTAGTTGAGGCAGTAGGGCTGAGCGATCACATGATCCATAAACCTAACGAATTATCTGGTGGGCAGCGACAGCGGGTGGCCATTGCCCGCGCTCTAGTAACCAAGCCTGCCATCGTCTTAGCTGATGAACCCACCGCCAATCTCGATTCCAAGACAGGGCAGAGTATTATTGAACTAATGAAGAAAATGAATGCCGAGCTCAACACAACCTTCATTTTCTCCACTCATGATTCTACTGTTGTAGGAGTTGCTGACCACGTGATTCGTCTGTTGGATGGTTTAATTGTGGAAAATACGAAACAAACGCCATCAGCAGAGGATGAGGTGGGAGAGCCGTCATGAGAATCTTACTCACTATTGCTTGGCGCAACATTAGAGAACATAAGGTTAAGACAACAATTATTGGGTTGATCATGGTTGTGGGTATTATGGTACTTGTGGTTGGTAATTCCTTAATGGATACAGCAACCGCAGGTATTGAACGGTATTATACGAAAAATTATACAGGACACTTAATGATTACTGGTGCTCATCGTGGTAAACTCACTCTTTTTGGGTTTCAAGATCTTACCGCAATGGAACAAGCAATACCCCGCATTCCTGAATACGGGAAAGTGCTGGAGTTTGTTCGATCCCTTCCGTATGTGGAAGCTGTGAATGCACAAGCGACTGCTTCAGCAGCCATCAGTGTTGATGATGAAATTGTTGGTGCAACCCAATTGTTTGGAATTGAACCTACGATGTATCAAGAAATGTTTCCCCATAATATAGAACTTATAGCAGGAGAATTCTTGAAGCCAGGTGAAGAAGGGCTTTTAGTCAGCCAGCTGTTGGCCCAACATATTGAAAAAGAGCTGGAAAGGCCTCTAATGGTAGGAGATAAGCTCTTGCTTACTGGAATTAGTATGCAGGGCGGTATGCGGATTCGGGAGGTTGAGGTACGGGGAATCTTTCGATTTAAGCAGTCAAACCCCCAATTAGATATGGTATCTCTCCTTGATATTACGAACGCCAGGGCACTTGGAGGAATGACAGTCGGCCATACGGAAGTAAGTGACTTAACAGAAAAAGAACAGTCATTCTTAGGTGAAATTGATGTTGACAGTATTTTTGACTCCTTTGATTCGTTGTTTACAGAAGTTGATGTAAACGATCAAACGGTTGATGAGGACTATTGGTTTTCGGTTCTTGGTGATACTGAGGAGAGTGAACAACTGGCAGAACAAGATACAGGTTCTTGGCATTTTCTCTTAGTGCGATTGACCGATGAGAAGTATCTTCCCCAAGCCAAGGCAGATTTAGCCCAGTTCTTTCAAGAAAATGATATTCCAGCCCAAACTAGTGATTGGCTGCAGGCAGCTGGTGCCATTGCAGAAATGGCCTATGGCATTAAAAGTATCTTCAATGGAGTTGTTTTTCTTATTGCAGTGGTAGCGGTCATTATTATTATGAACACTTTAGTGATCTCCGTTACAGAGCGGATGGGGGAAATTGGCACCATGCGAGCCATTGGGGCTCAAAAGAGTTTCGTGCGGAAAATGGTCATGTTAGAGACTCTTCTTTTGTCTGGAATCTCTGGCTTGATCGGAATTGCCTTAGGTGGACTGGTATTGTTAGTTTTGAATGT
>JAAYRO010000187.1 GCA_012518735.1 Bacillota bacterium | reverse complement strand
CATTCCATTAACTAAGGCGAGGATCGGTTCCTAACTGATCACTCGCCTTGATTAGTTTGGTTCAAAGAAGGAGTTTCTAGGTAGAGAGAGAAATGAATCAATACTTTAGTAAAACGTTTTACGTAGGGGGTGAAGCAAAGTGGTCACAATTAAAGAAATTGCTGAACGATGTGGAGTGTCCATTACTACCGTATCTCGTGTGCTGAACAATAAAGGTGATAGTATCAGCGAAAAGACGAAAGAGCGCATTTTCCGTGTAGTGGATGAGCTGAATTACGTACCAAATGCAGTAGCCCGCAGCATGGTTACGAAACGGACCAATAACATCGCCTTAATTGTTCCTGATATATCTAACCCCTTTTTTGCCGATATAGCCAAGGGGGCAGAAAGAACATGTGTGAACAGGGGCTTCCATCTCTTTCTATGCAATAGTGACATGGACAAAGAAGTAGAAAAAGAATACATCCGCGTTCTCCGGAAACGCCTCGTTGATGGGATGATTATTACCACTCAAAATACGGAGGAATACGATGTTATTTTTGAGGAAATGCTGGAAGATAACTATCCCTTCGTATTTATCGAACGTTATTCAGATAAACTTGCCGATGTTCCCGGTGTATTTGCAGGCAACATGGACGGAGCTTACAACATCACCAAACACCTCATTGAACTGGGGCATAAAGACATTGCATTTATCACAGGACCTTTAGTTACGAGCAACGCCCGCTACCGTCTGGAAGGGTATCAAAGGGCTTTGAAGGATCATGATTTACCAGTTAATCCAAAATTGATCCGTAATGGGAATTATAAAGTAGCTGGTGGTTACAGGGAAACAAAAACCTTATTAGAACAGAACATTCAGTTCTCCGCCCTTTTTGCTTCTAATGACTTAATGGCCTTTGGAGCTTATCAAGCAGTAAAAGAATATGGGCTGGAGATTCCAGAACAACTGTCCATTGTAGGCTTTGATAACATTGACATGCCGGGGGTAATAGAACCCCAAGTCACTACGATGGATATTCCTGCCTATGAAATGGCAGTCAAGGCAGTAACGATCCTGCTGGACTTGATCGAAGGACGAACGCCAAAGGAATCAAAGGTCTATTATCCTCTAAAGTTAGTAAATAAAGGGAGTACAGCTCCTAAAAAAGAGGTGCAAGACTTTGCCTAACACCAAATACGTCATTGGAGTGGATTTTGGTAGTGATTCAGTACGGGTCCTAGTAGTGAACGCAGAGACAGGTGAAGAGCTAGAAAGCAGGACTGCCCATTATAAACGGTGGGCTGAGGGCTTGTATTCGAAGCCAGCTTTTAACCAATTCCGCCAACATCCCTTAGATTATCTGGAAGGTTTAGTGGAGTGTATTACAAGCCTGTCTCCTGAAATAAGGAAAAAAGTCGTGGGGATAGGGATAGACACTACTGGCTCAACGCCAGGTCCTGTAGACAGAACTGGTACACCCCTCTCTCTCCTTCCTGAGTTTAGAGAAAATCCCAACGCCATGTTTATTCTCTGGAAAGACCATACTGCGGTTCAGGAAGCTTTTGAGATCAACGAGCTGTCAAAAACTTGGGGCGGTGTGGATTACACTAAGTATGAAGGGGGAGTCTATTCATCAGAGTGGTTTTGGGCTAAAATTCTCCATGTTTTGCGAATGGATGAAGCAGTCTGCAGGAGGGCTTATTCCTGGGTCGAGCTTTGTGATTGGATTCCTGCTCTGCTCACAGGCACCGCAAACCCAAAAACAATCAAACGGAGCCGCTGTGCTGCTGGTCATAAAGCCATGTGGCATCCAGAGTGGGGTGGACTCCCTTCAGAAACGTTTTTGGTTCAGCTTGATCCCCTCCTCTCAGGCTTACGGGAACGATTGTATGAAGCTACTTATACATCAGATAAGAAGACCGGCGAGCTGACAAAGGAGTGGGCAGAGAGACTGGGTTTGGAGGAAGGAACGGCAGTTGCCGTTGGTGCTTTAGATGCCCATATGGGAGCCGTTGGTGGAGGAATTGGAGAAAACGCTTTAGTCAAAATCATGGGTACTTCTACTTGTGACATGATGGTGGCTCCTTCCAAAGTTATTGGAGATAATCTAGTTCAAGGAATATGCGGGCAAGTTGATGGGTCAATTATCCCAGGTATGATTGGTTTCGAAGCCGGCCAATCGGCCTTTGGCGATGTATTTGCTTGGTTCAAAAATGTGCTGAGCTGGCCTTTAGAGAGCATAGGAGAGGACGAAGGATTAGACTCAGAGGTGAAGAGTCGAATAGAAGGACGTATTCTAGAGAAGCTGACAGAAGAGGCGGCCGAATTAGATCCTAATGAAACAACGGTCTTGGCTCTAGATTGGCTAAACGGCCGCCGCACACCGTGGGCTGATCAAGAGTTAAAAGGAGCCGTTATTGGCTTAACTCTAGGAATAGACGCTCCCCGGATCTTTCGAGCTTTAGTAGAAGCTACAGCTTTTGGTTCTAAAGCTACAGTGGAGCAGTTTAAAGATCAAGGGCTCGTGGTTCAAGAAGTGATTGCGCAGGGAGGGATTGCCGATAAGAATCCCTTCGTCATGCAGGTGACCGCTGATGTTCTCAATATGCCCATTAAGACTGTACACTCTAATCAAGCGGTTGCTTTGGGAGCTGCTATGTTTGCTGCTGTAGCTTCTGGAGTGTATGCCAATATTCATGAGGCACAGGATGAAATGAACAGTGGGTATAAACGGGTTTACACACCTAATCCAGTAAATGCAGCCCGCTATGAAGAGCTGTATAAGAAATATTTAACCGTAGGTCATAAGCTGAGTCCCATTCTCCGCAAATTATAACTTTCTTTCATATTGCGTCTCGATTTTTCGAGGCGCTTTTTTGATCCCTAAACTCCCTAATGACGGGAAAACTTATTAGTTTGGATTTTACTTCCCTCAAAAATATATTAAAAATAGGTAAAAGAAGAGGAGGAATTTAAGATTAGACGGAGAAAATATCGAGTAAAACGGTTTAGTAAAACGCTTTACTAGAAAAGGGGATGTTTTGAAAAGTAAAATCAGATACGAAACGCAGTGGGAATTCTTAAACAAGGAAGAAGGTTGAGGAATGGGGAATGGTTTGCTTCTGGAAATAAAAGGGATATCAAAACGGTTTTCCGGAGTCAAAGCACTGGACAATGTTACGTTTGACATCAAGCGGGGAGAAGTGCGGGCCCTTATCGGAGAAAACGGTGCCGGTAAATCCACATTGATTAAGATCTTAAGCGGAATTCATACGGCCGACAGTGGGACCATTTTCTTTGACAATGTGGAAGTAGTTTTTAAAACACCTCGTGATGCGCAGAATTTAGGTATTGCCACAGTTCATCAAGAACTAAATCTCGTATCATCACTGACGGTTAGCGAAAATGTCTTTATGGGACGATTACCCTATAAATCAGGAATTGTAGACTACAAGAAACTGCACAGGGATACGGAACAGGTTTTTGAGAAGCTGGGAGTCAAAATCGAACCAAGAACGGTTGTAGGTACATTGGGAGTGGCTAAACGGCAGTTTGTTGAGATTGCCAAAGCTCTTTCACAAGGGGCTCAACTGGTGATTATGGATGAACCTACATCCTCCTTGTCAGTAGGTGAGGCAGAAAATCTTTTTTCGGTCATAAAAACACTGCAGGCTTCTGGCATCACTTTTATCTACGTTTCTCACAAGCTGGAAGAGCTGTTCGAGATCGCGGATTCGGTTACTGTTCTCCGGGATGGACAGTTTGTTCAGACAAAGGACATTGACGACTGCACTATGGAGAATTTGGTTGAGCTGATGGTTGGTAGGGAGATTACCACTCTCTTTCCTAAAGTTAGGGCTGAATTGGGAGAGCAGGTTTTACGGGTGGAAAACCTCAGCCGCGCAGGTGAATTTGAAGATATAAGCTTCACTTTGAACAAAGGAGAAATATTAGGAGTCTCTGGCTTGGTGGGAGCAGGACGGACAGAACTAGCAAGGTGTCTATACGGCATTACCAAACCAGATTCGGGCCGTATTCTTATGGATGGAAAGGAATGCTTCATCCGACGACCTCTCGATGCTGTAAATCAAGGCATCTGCTTAGTTCCGGAGGATCGAAAGTCTCAGGGTTTGGTTCTGAAAATGTCGGTGCAGCACAATGTGAGTTTGACGATCCTTTCCAGATTAAGAAAGCTGATGGGTTTCATTGACAACAGTAAAGAAACGGGTACGGTAGAACAATCTGTTTCTAAACTGCAGATTAAGACCCCAAGTATTAGGCAGCTGGTAGGCAATCTCAGTGGAGGTAATCAGCAGAAAGTTGTTCTGGCGAAAGAGCTGTTGGCTGACCCAGAAGTTTTGATCCTTGATGAACCAACCCGGGGAGTTGATGTGGGAGCGAAAGCCGAAATTCACCGTCTCATTGGCGCCTTTGTTCAAAGGGGAGGAGCGGTGTTGATGATTTCCTCAGAACTGCCAGAGATCTTAGGAATGAGTGACCGTATCTTAGTTATGTCAAAAGGCAAGATCGTCCAAGAATTCAAGTCGGACGAAGCTACCCAGGAAAAAATCCTGAGCTGCGCTCTGTAATTTGTTTGTGGTTCTGTGACTTTAGGGGAGGTTAATCAAGTGGAGAAATCGTTTCTACAGAAATATGGAATCGTGTTAGTCTTGTTATTTATCTGTGCCGTATTATCATTTCTGTCACCAGTGTTTCTTACAGCACCTAATCTAATCAACGTTATTCGTCAGATTTCAATTAACGGTATTCTCGCTATTGGAATGACGTTCATCATTATTACAGGGGGCATTGATTTATCTGTTGGCTCCCAAGTGGCCCTAACAGGGGCTGTTACTGCTGGGTTATTGTCCAGCGGCAGCAGTATTGTCATTGCCATTGTGGTAGGTCTGGCAGCTGGTGCTCTCATTGGTTTTGTAAATGGCATGATTATTACCAGAGGAGGTGTCCCACCCTTTATTGTTACCTTAGGTATGCTCACTGCAGCTCGAGGATTTACCTTGATTTACACGGGAGGCAGACCTATTTACAATCTTGGCTCAGCATTTCGCTTTTTTGGCGCTGGTTACGTAGGCAGTGTGCCAGTTCCTGTCATTATCTTAGGAATTATCCTAGTTGTCAGCCATTTTATGGCTAAACACACCGTTTTTGGTCGTGAAGTCTATGCAGTGGGCGGTAATCCTGAAGCCGCCGTTTATTCTGGCGTCAATAAGAACAAACGTCTGGTTCAGGTCTATACCCTCATGGGATTTTTGTCAGCGATTACAGGGATCGTGCTGACGTCTCGACTGGGTTCGGCGGACCCTACTGCTGGTACTGGATTTGAGCTGGACGCCATTGCTGCAGTAGTGATTGGTGGAACCAGTATGTTTGGAGGCGAAGGAGCAGTTACAGGAACCATGATTGGTGCTCTAATCATTGGTGTTATCAACAATGGTCTGAACCTGCTGAATGTTTCATCTTACTACCAGCAGGTTATTAAGGGGGTGATCGTGGTCGGGGCAGTGCTGATGGATGGCTATGCTCGGAATAGGCAGAAAAGACCCGCCAAGGCCAGCTAAAACTGGTGAACTTGTTGTCGAACATGGGACCTAAATAGCGAATTGGAGGTTGAAATGACTATGAAAAAGACCTTAGTCGTATGGTTGGCTGTACTGATGCTGTTTCTTGGAACAT
>JAAYRO010000186.1 GCA_012518735.1 Bacillota bacterium | reverse complement strand
TATGGCACTCCCCAATCTGGTCCCATTGCAGACCGGGTTCGAGATCTGATGATGATGGTGTGGGGTACGACTAATCTTGATGTTAAGTCTGTAACACTGCCAGCCCAATCCCTAGTTAAGGTTGTACTTACAACGCCCGTTGACTCAGGTAAGTCAAAAGAGGGTGACGCTGTAAAGTATCGAGTTGTAGAGGATGTCATGGTTGATGGACGTGTTGTTATCCCTGCCGGTGCCGAAGGACAGGGGCGTGTAGCAGAGGTTCATTCTGCTGGTCGATTGGGAAAAGATGGTCGTATTGTCATTGATTTTGGAAGAATCCCGTCTCTAGATGGAACCATGGTAAAGCTGCGGGTTGATCAGAGAGCTACAGAAGAAAATAAGTCTATGGAATTGGCTGCCGGAGCAAGTATGGCCGGGGTCCTTCTCTTAGGTCCTGTAGGGTTAGTGGGCGGATACTTTGTGAAAGGTAAAGATGTTAAGATCGATACCAAGACCGAGTTTTACGTTGAAACAGAACGGTCTATGCCGGTTTCTGGTTTCTTTTTCCGACCTGCTCCCCTGTGATTTCACACGATGAATACAGTATACGGCTGGAGGGAGAACCGCCGACATGGTTCGACGGTTCTTCTTGTGTTTCAGCGGCAGGGTCAAGAGAGCAAAGGTGATCTAGGATAGACAATTTGTTTGATTGAGGTGCGGAGTAGAAATGAAGCGTATGAGAACTAGAGAATGTCTGTTATTTATCATAATAATCTGTATGCTTGGAGTTCCTGTTTCAGGGCTGTCTAGTGAGTATCGTTTGGGTGTAGGTGATGTTCTGCAGATTTCTGTATGGGGACATACTGAACTAGCTACAACGGTTGAAGTTCGCCCCGATGGATATATTACATTCCCGTTGGTGGGCGATGTTTGGGCGGTGGAAAAGACTGCTCGGATGCTTTCAAACGAGATTCAGGCTGCCCTAGAAGACTATGTTGTAGAACCTCGTGTTACCGTAATTGTCAGCAAATTCCGTACCTTGCAGGTTCAAGTTTTAGGAGAAGTAGCATCTCCTGGTTATTATGAGCTGAAAGCTAGTTCTCGATTAATGGACGTTTTAGGTGCTGCTGGAGGACCAACGAAAGAAGCTGATCTTGCTAATGTGACCATCACTCGTTATGTTTTAGATCCTGATGCAAATCCTGAACAGGCTCTAGTTGAGTCAGTGAATGTTAATGATTTCATCACAGCTGGGGTCATGGAAGCGAATCCAGTTCTCCAGAGTGGGGATGTAATTTATGTGTCTTCTGCAGGAAAAGCCCTCATATTGGGAGATGTTCGTCAGCCTGCCGGCTATGATACGGCCAAGGGGATGGATGTTTTAGATCTCCTTGCGTTGGCAGGAGGAGCCTTAGAGACTGCTGACTTGGAGCGAGTGGTTCTCACCCGGCAGGAAAACGGGAAGTCTTTGGAATACGTAATAAATGTGCAGGCTTTTCTTTCGGGGCAGAGTAAAGAAACAATTGAGATAGAGCCCCATGATGTAGTGTTTGTTCCTCGAAAGCAGCAGGTGATCGTCTTAGGGGCCGTTAACTCACCTGGTACATATGTTCTTCGTAAAGGCGCGCGTCTGGTTGACATTATTGCAGCGGCAGGTGGAGTCAGATCAACTTCCGATAGTACACGAATATCCATTACAAGAACTGCAGGCGATGAGCAGGAGATCTTTGTAGTAGATGCATTTCAATCCCTTACGGGAAAAGAGGGAGGAGAAAATCCACTCCTATTTGGTAATGATATTGTTTTCGTACCGGAAGGTCGAAATCACGCCTTAGTGTTGGGACAAGTACATCAACCTGGTTCGTATATTCTCAGTGAGTCTACTCGGGTTCTTGATATCATTGCAGAGGCTGGTGGATTGACAGCAGCAGCAGCAGTTGATCGAGTAACACTGACTCGAGAAACAGAACAAGGTGTACAGGTATACACTCTAAATATTGGCGAGATGCAGGAAAAGGGAGTGGGGCATGATACTCTCATTGCCCCAGGTGACGTTTTGTTCGTTCCAGAGGGCGCACCTCAGGTACTGGTGTTGGGACAAGTGTCTAAACCAGGCAGTTATAGAGTACATGGTACAACTCGATTATTGGATGTAATTGCTTTAGCTGGTGGACCATTGGAGCGGGCAGGGGAAACTCTGCTGTTGACTAGGGATGGTAAGACAGCGGAAATAGATTTAGGTGCTCTATCTCGCTTAGGACTGAATAACCGACTGGTTCATGCTGGCGATGTAATTTATATTCCAGAGGGACAAAAACAGGTCTTAGTCTTAGGGGAAGTACGCAGTCCTGGTTATTACCAATTCCGTCATGGTGACAAGATTTTGGATGCCATTGGCTATGCTGGTGGTCTTCTAGAGAGCGCCCAGGAGGATCAAGTGACTGTTACTCGGCAGACAGAGCAGGGAACAGAAATCACTAGTCTAGATATTGCTCAATTAATGGAAAATCGTTTTTTGGAGAATAATCGTTCTCTTAAGGGTGGCGACATTATCATTGTACCGAAAAGCGATCGCAGTGTTCTAGTATTAGGAGAAGTACAGAATCCAGGGTATTACACCTTGTCCAAAGGTCAGCGGGTGCTAGATCTCATAGCTATGGCTGGCGGCTTGACGAATGAGGGGCAAGCTGCTGCAGTACGGCTTACAAGGAGACTAGAGAATGAGGAAGAAGCCCATTATGTCTTAGATCTGGACAAGGCCATGCGTGGTTTGGGGGGAGAGAACCCCTTGATCCAGGGAGGGGATGTATTATTCGTCCCTGAACGGCAGACACGTGTATTAGTATTTGGGGAGGTCCGCTCACCAGGCTACTATCCTATTACTGCTTCTACTCGGGTCTTGGATGCTGTTGGACAGGCTGGTGGATTTACTGAAGCGGCCGATGCTGCCCAGGTCCAGTTTACCTATGAAACAGAGGACGGAACTCAAACCGACATTCTAGATCTTCAAAAGTCAATGGAGACAGGTTTGGACAACACTCGTCTGCAGGGAGGGGAAATGATCCTAGTCCCTCGATCCAATCGGACCGTTCTAGTTTTCGGAGAAGTTGTTAAGCCAGGGACTTACACTATTCTACCTGGTGAACGAATCATGGATGTTTTGGCCAAAGCTGGTGGTCCTGGAGTAAATGGGGACCTGACACAGGTACGGTATACAAAGGCCGCTGAAGGCACGGGAGAAGGGCGTACACTCGACCTGACTAAAGCCTTCGTGGATAGTTCTCACGATTCAAATCTTGCCCTAGCCGGTGGAGAAATGCTGTATGTTCCCCAAGGGAATCGGCGGGTGCTGGTCTTGGGACAAGTGAATCGGCCAGGAGCCTTTTCCTGTGATGATCATACTCGTTTACTCGATGTTCTAGCATTGGCTGGAGGGCCCACTTCCCTTGCTGATTTAGGTCAAGCAACATTGACTCGAACAGTGGATGGGCAGGAGACGGTCATTAACTTGAATATTGCTGAGATCTTGGATAACCAGGAAGAGAACCCCATTCTGGCTGGGGGCGATGTGATTTACTTACCGCAGGCAAAACAAGTTGTAGTTATGGGTGAAGTGACTCGCCCTGGGGCCTACACTCTCCCTACTGGTGGCCGCATTATTGATGTGCTGGCCTTAGCAGGTGGTTTGCGAAGTAATTTTGAAGCACAGAATGTTGTTATGACTAGACATGAACACGATGGCGAGCGGATCTGGCATATGACATATGAAGAATTAATGAATAACCAAACCGAGAACAACCTGCTCATGGTTGGTGGGGATGTTCTATACGTTCCAGAATCACGCCGTCAAGTGCTAGTACTTGGCGAAGTTAAAAACCCAGGGGTCTATAATATTCCAGTTGGTGCTAGAGTGATGGACGCTTTGGCTTTAGCTGGTGGTCCAACAGAACGAGCAGCCCTAGAAAATGTAGGAATATATCGTGATGGTACTGTCGATGCTCCATCTACATTAACTATGGGTAAGGACAAGCTCCTTTTTGCAGGGGATGTACAGGAGAATCCCCTTATTGCAGGTGGAGACGTAATATACGTTCCGGAAACGAAGAAACCAAACTGGACCAAGATTTTCGGTTTTGTAGGTGGACTCAAGACGTTCCAAGAGCTGATCAAGAATTGGTAGGATAAGGTGGTGGTTGCAGTGGAAATGGAAGAGATGGATCTAATTGAGTATTGGCATATCATAGTTAAGCGGCGGCGCTTAATAGGAATCGTTTTTGTCGTTACTATAATTGCAGCAGCTTTATTCAGTTTCCTAAGCGATCCTGTGTATGAGGCAACGACCACGCTCATGGTAAGGGATCAAGGGTCAGCGGCTCAGATGATGCTGTTTGACTCTATGGGCGGTACGGTACG
>JAAYRO010000029.1 GCA_012518735.1 Bacillota bacterium | reverse complement strand
CTATAGACTATTCACATTGGGGCTTCCACGTGTAGGTCCACAAATCCTTCTCAGCATATTCCCAGCGACAGTAAAACTGCACTGCAATAGCAGCTGCTAGCAATACAACAACTTGTGGTCTATTGGTGTGCAGCCGATCAACGGCAAAACAGGAAATGAGTGCAACCGATTGTAGTATGAAGACATGACCGGTTTATGGAAAGGAAGGTGATCAAACAACCAAGCAACCAAGTCGTAGTGTTCCATAATCATTGTTTTCTAAGACAAAGAGGAGGTTGAACATCAATGAAATTGAGAGTAGCTGTTGCCGTTGCTTTAGTCAGCATACTGTCACTGTCCAGCTTGATTTTTGCTGCCGAACCCGTACGCATCACTATTGCTACTGGTGCCGTAGGCGATGAGCTTGAAAAGAGTCGCGAAGCTGCTGCTCGTTACATGGAAACCCACCCGAACGTTGAAATCACGGTTCTAGACACGCCAGACATGGTTCAAGATCGCTTAGGACTGTATCTTCAGTTCTTTGAAACTCGCAGTCCCGAAATCGATGTCTACCAAATAGACGTGATCTGGCCTGGAGATTTGGCAGAACATTTTGTTGATCTCTATGAATATGGTGCAGAGGAAATTGCTGCGCTTCATTTCTCCGAAATTATCGAAAACAACACTGTTGACGGAAGATTAGTGGCTATTCCTTGGTTTACGGATGCAGGTCTATTGTACTATCGAGCCGACTTATTAGAAGAGTATGGGCTGGAACCTCCGAAAACTTGGGACGAACTAGAAGCAGCTGCACTGAAAATCCAAGAGGGAGAAAGAGAAAAAGGTAATGAAGACTTTTGGGGTTATGTATGGCAAGGGAACGCTTATGAGGGCTTAACCTGTAATGCTCTCGAGTGGTTCGCATCGAATGGTGGCGGCACTGTTATTGATTCAGACGGTGTCATTTCCATTTTCAATCCCAACGCCTTAGAGATTCTTGAAAAAGCCGCTAGTTGGGTTGGTACCATCTCGCCTCCAGGAGTGATTGGATTTGCGGAAGAAGATGCACGGAACATGTTCCAAGGCGGAAACGCTGCCTTCATGCGTAATTGGCCGTATGCGTATGCTCTTGGGCAAAGCAAAGATAGTGTCATTGCAGGCAAGTTCGATGTGTCCCCTCTCCCAGCAGGTGCTAGCGGAGCTGGAGCTGCTACCTTAGGTGGATGGCAGCTGGCTGTAAGCAAATACAGTCCACATCCTGAAATTGCTGCTGATGTAGCATTGTTCATGGCTTCTTATGATGAACAGAAAATCCGAGCCATTGAAGCTTCGTATAATCCAACCATTATGTCTCTGTACTCTGATCAAGAAGTGCTGGAAGCTGTACCGTTTTTTGGCAGCCTCTATGATGTATTCATTAACGCAGTTGCCAGACCAAGCACCATCTCTGCACCTCAATATAATGAAGTCTCAACCCTATTTTTCAATGCTGTCCATAATGTTCTAACAGGCAAGGATAAGGCCGCTAATGCCCTAGAAGAGTTAGAACTTGATCTACATGACTTAACCGGACTACCAATTAAGTGAGAGAACCCTTCTCTAGTAGGCTAGTCCCTAGCCTACTAGAGGTCCCTTGTGTGCTGCTTTGGGAAAGAGAGGTGGTGAATGGTGAAGAACAAATCTAAGAAAACAAGCCGTTCTCTAAGTCAGCAGGAAGAACGCTTGGCTTACTTATTACTCTTACCTACATTCATAGTTATTCTGCTAATTGCAGTATACCCTCTTGGGAAAGTGTTTTACAGCAGCTTGACAAATCAACGATTTGCTTCCAGCCAACCTGTGGAATTTGTGGGGTTAGACAACTACAAACGTCTGTTAGGAATAAAGATTATGGAGCTGCCAATAGTTGGCGTTGATCCTGAAACAAATGAGCCCGAATACGAACGAGCATTACAGGTTCTTCCTCGCCAACCCATTCGTTTTCGGGAAATAGGCCAATTTTCTTTTGGGGATAAACGATATATTATAGGTGCCTCTGATCGAGATTTCTTGCTCGCTATTAAAGATACACTGGTCTTCACCGTTACCTCTGTATTTCTAGAAACGGTCTTAGGCCTGTTTATTGCCTTAATTATGAACAGCAAGTTTAAGTCACGTGGTGTTATGCGAGCAGTAATGCTCATTCCGTGGGCCATTCCTACAGTTGTTTCTGCTCGTATGTGGCAGTGGATGTTGGCACCTACCCGTGTGGGAATAATCAATGTAATCTTCCAAAAGATGGGACTAGGAAACGGACAGATCCCCTTCTTGCGTACGAATACTTGGTCACTACCGGCTATTATTGCTGTAGACGTATGGAAGACCACTCCCTTCATGGCCTTATTACTGCTAGCTGGATTACAGCTTATTTCCAATGATATTTATGAGGCAGCTAAAGTAGATGGAGCAAGTAGTATTCGACAATTATTCACTATTACACTCCCCCTTATCAAGCCATCCCTTGCTGTAGCCCTAGTCTTCAGGACTCTTGATGCCCTGCGAGTATTTGATGTATTTCAAGTGTTATTAGCACAAACGCGATATTCTATGGCAACATACAACTACTACCAGCTCATAGGAAATAGGGAGATGGGTCTATCATCTGCAGTTGGCGTTATTATTTTCCTTTTCATCTTCATCTTTGCTTTTCTGTATATTCGCATGTTAGGGGTGGAACATAATGAGTAAACGGTTTAGGAAAATCACAGGTAATGTCCTTTTTGGTATTGTGATTGTAGTCATTCTGTTCTACCTAGCGTTCCCGTTTTATTGGGCCATTAGCTCTTCCCTAAAAACGGAGACCCAACTGCAGATGACACCGGCAACACTTATACCCCTTCATCCAATAGAAAAGAGCTTTTTCCCCACATTAAACAACTACCAAGCGATTCTGTCCAATCCCCGGTTCATTCAGGGTTTTATAAATAGTCTAATTACAGCCGTCTGCACCACCGGTATTTCTCTCTTACTAGGATCGTTTGCCGGTTTTGCCATTGGTAAACTGCGATTTAGGGGAAAAACTGCATCCATGTATGCTATTTTGGCCATGACTATGTTTCCACAAGTGACGGTTTTGTCAGGCTTATATGCCGCGATAACACAACTCCAATTGTCGGCTATCCCAGGGATGATCTTGTCGTACCTCATTTTCACTCTGCCATTTACAGCCTGGGTACTGTCGGCGTTTTTTCGTGAACTGCCTTCATCATTGATGCAGGCTGCCGAAGTAGATGGGGCCACGCCGTTTCAAACATTTTACAAGATCCTATTGCCCCTTGCGTCACCGGCACTTGTCACAACAGGATTACTCTCATTTATTGCAGCATGGAATGAGTATCTGTTCGCCCTTACCTTTACTTCAATCGAACCATCAGCGCGAACCGTTCCTGTAGTTATCTCCCTTTTCACAGGTGAAGTCATGCGGCAAGAGCCTTTTGGTGAGATCATGGCTGGTACTGTACTGGTAACCCTGCCACTAATTGTTCTTGTTTTAATCTTCCAAAACCGCATCATTGACGGTTTGACTGCGGGAGCAGTCAAGGGATAGTAAGTCGTTTGACTTTCGGCCAAAAGGGTTACTTTTT
>JAAYRO010000185.1 GCA_012518735.1 Bacillota bacterium | reverse complement strand
CGATTGGTAGAACAGTACGTAGACGAAAAGGTAATTCCAGAAGAGTGGGACCTTACTGCTCTTGTTCAGCGGTATGAAGATATTGTTGGTCGACCCCTATCCATTTCGACAGCAGAATTGGAAGGGCTGCAGACACAGGAAATCCAGGAGCGTTTGGTGAATGAATCTCGCCAAGCTTACGAACGACGCTGTGCTGAATATGGTCCTGAGATTCAGAGACAGATTGAGAAGATGGTTCTTCTGCAGATTACGGATACTAAGTGGATGGAGCATCTCAGCGCCATGGATGATCTGCGAGAAGGTATTGGTTTGCGAGCGTATGGACAGCGGGATCCACTAATGGAGTATCGCTTTGAAGCTTTCGAAATGTTTCAACAGATGGTGGCCAGTATTCAAGAAGATTGTATCCGCATGCTGTTTAGAGTTCGGCTAGCAGATCGAGAAGCACCTAAAGCCCGGGATCGACTCCAAGATGCTCAGATGAATCGAGCTGCAGATGGTACAGTTCCTGAAAGAGTACCAAGAACTGTTGGTCAAAAAGTAGGGCGTAACGATCCATGCCCATGCGGCAGTGGTAAGAAGTATAAACGGTGCTGTGGGAAGTAGGAGGTAAACTAATGAGAGAACGTTTGTTAGAAATTGGTACAAGACTTGAGGAAATGAGGAACTATCTTTGACATCGATCATAAGCGTGAGAGAATAGCTGAGTTAGAATTGGTCATGACCCAAGATGGTTTTTGGGATGACCCTGAGTCGGCTCAGAAAGTCATGAAAGATGTCAGCTATTTAAAAAGGACCATTCAAGAATGGACGGAAGTGTTTCGTTTATATGAGGACACAAACGCCATTCTTGAGCTTATGGATGAGATGGAAGAAGAGGACGATTCTTTAGAGAAAGAACTCCAGAGTTATGCTGGAGAATTGGAGCGAGCTTTGGAAGAATTAGAGTTAGCGTCGCTGCTCAGCGGCGAATATGATCAGAATAACGCAATTGTAACAATTCATCCTGGTGCAGGTGGAACTGAATCACAAGATTGGGCATCCATGCTGCTGCGTATGTATACCCGCTGGGCCGAAAACCATGATTACGAAGTGGAAGTACTCGACTATCAACCTGGTGATGAAGCTGGGGTTAAGAATGTGACCCTGCTGATCAAAGGTATGAATAGTTATGGATACCTAAAAGCAGAGAAAGGTGTCCATCGCTTGGTTCGAATATCGCCATTTGATGCATCTGGAAGGCGCCACACTTCCTTTTCTTCTGTTGAGGTTATTCCAGAAATTGAAGATGATGTTGATGTAGAGATTGACCCAGATGATTTGAGAATCGACACGTATCGCGCGAGTGGAGCTGGAGGTCAGCATGTTAATAAGACAGATTCAGCCATTCGAATTACCCACATTCCCACTGGGATCGTTGTTCAGTGTCAGTCGGAGCGCTCTCAGCACTCCAATCGAGAAGCGGCCATGAAGATTCTCCGTGCTAGGCTTGTTGAAAGACAAATGGAAGAGCAAAAAGCCAAAATTGAGAGTCTAAAAGGACAGCAAAGCGATATTGCTTGGGGGAATCAGATCCGGTCGTACGTTTTCTGCCCGTACACCATGGTCAAGGATCACCGTACGAATGTGGAAATAGGAAACGTGGACGCGGTTATGGATGGACATATCGACCCATTCATTGAGAGTTATCTTAAGTTGAAGCACTAAACAGACATTGGAATGGCTTTCTTCACGGATGAATCCCATGTGGAGAGGGCCATTTTTTTGGAGGGGATTTTCTTGCCCACGCGCAAAACCATAGTATTACTCTTATTGGCCTTTTTCCTATTTATTTTTATCCCAAAAGGGGTTCTTACACCAATTGCTAGTCGATCTGTTGCGAATCATCTACTTGAGCAGTTTAATGCTGCAGATGCTGAGGTTCATATGGATTCAGGATGGGGATGGAATTTACTGTTTGGCAGACTTCCTAAGGTTGAACTAGAGATAGAGCATGGGTTTATTGAAGGCCTGCCTGTTCGCTTCATCTCTTTGGTAGGTTATGATGTTGAATTTGATCCGTGGGAACTGTTTATCAACCAAAACTTCGCCTACAAGAAGTCTGGTTCTATGCAGCTTGAGGTCCATGTGGAGGAGTCGGGGCTAAACGATTATTTCTGGCGCGAGGTAGATCCTGCTCGCAATTTGACAGTGGTCATAGGGGAAGACGTACTCAGCCTTCAAGGTGTAGTGTCTGTCTGGAATATCCCTTGGAAAGTTATGCTGGAAGGGGTCTTAGATATTCGAAATCAGACGGCCCTCCGCTTTGTACCTCGCAATTTAGTAGTCGAAGAGACAAGGGTTCCGCCGCTGTTACTAGAAATAATTAATGAGCACTATGGATTGGTTGTTGATTTTGACAGCCTTCCATTCCCGATCGTTATTACTGATGTGCAGATGGAAGAGGGAGCTATTGTTGTAAGAATTGGGGTGGTGGAGTGAAGCGTTGGCTGTGGATCATCGTACTGCTGGGTGCCTTAACCGGATTGTTTATCGGGATCAATCGATTCACGATCGAGTCTGGTCCAGAGGCGGTTGAACTTGTTTACGATCTAGATGCTCTTTCTAGATTAGCGTTGGAAAACGGTTTTGACCTTTTCGATTTACTGCGTCAACTAAAGCTCAACGGCGTACAATCCATCGGTGTGACTCCCCGCAGCTTAGGAGACATGCTGATAAACAGGGAGCCTCTCCCAGACCATGTTCTCCTTTATGTTCAAGAGCATATAGATGATTTGAATAAACTGTTAGGCTATCCTGTGTATTTTGCAGCCTCTGATTTTGAATTAGTAACCCAAGCTGGACTCAGCGTAGTACCCCGTCTCAGTAATCCCCCTTGGTCTTGGGAGTCTTTTGCATGGATCGAGACTAACCCTGAGTTGGTGATTTTGGGTGGTAAAGAAAGTCCAGGGTATCCCAATGATTTGGAAGCGGTGCGCCATGAAATAGATCAACTCCACGCCCGTTTAGGAGTGGTGGAGTTTGCAGTGCAGGCAGGAGTAGAAGAACTGGCCGATCCTGATCAAATGGTTCGGGTGCACGGTATTACCATACAAGAGATGAATCTGTTGTCAGAAGATCGCATTATTAACCGCTACGTACGGGCCGTTAGGGAGCGGAATATTCGTGTTTTATACCTTCGTCCTTTTCTTCATGGGGAAAACTCGTGGGCCCGCTCTATTCAGCTGCTCCAGTCTCTAGGTAGTGGACTGGAACAAGCAGGGTTCACAATTGGGGAGGCAGAACCGTTCCCCCACTGGGAAGTACCTTTTCCTCTTACCCTATTAGTATGGGCTGGCATATGGGCGGCCACGGTGCTGTACGGCATGAAGTGGTTAGCTTGGCAGCCTTGGGTGTTTGTTGGTGGTGGACTGGTTGGCCTTGTGATAACCATTGGTCTAGGCAGCAGAAACTTGGTATTAGCACAGCAGGGGATGGCTTTATTAGCGGCGGTTGTTTTCCCAAGTCTCGCTGTAGAGACTGTTAAGGGCAGAAGTACTGCTGCTCAATATGTATGGATATCGAGTGTTTCACTGCTAGGTGCCCTGGTAGTAGTAGGTACCTTGACAGGTACTTCATATTTGATTAAGCTGACAGAGTTTCGAGGAATTAAGGTAATGCATTTACTGCCCATTTTATTAGTATTGGCTGCAGGTGTCTTTCATACCGTTCGCCCGATTAGGACACTTTCACAAGGAGTGGAAGTGTTGAAGAATTGGTGGAATCATAAGCTGCCTATTAAGCACTTATTCTTGGTTTTAATTGGAGGACTATTGGGATTTATCTACCTTAAGAGAACAGGAAATTTTGGTCTGCCTGTCCCTCAGATTGAGGTTTTTCTGCGGGAGATTTTAGAATATATTCTTTTTGCACGTCCCAGAACGAAGGAGTTTCTCGTTGGACATCCTGCCCTGTATTTCGCTCTTCGTTCTAGGCAAGGAAACTTTTCTTGGTGGCTGCCTGTTGCCGTTGTTGGACAGTTATCCATGATCAATACTTTTACTCATATTCACACACCTCTGCTTCTAAGCCTGATTCGGACAGTGTACGGTCTTGTGTTTGGTTATTTCATAGGGTGGCTCTTTTACCGCTTATACCTTCTGGGAAAGGGGTTGTTCCAGCGTGATCCTAATATCGGGTTACTACGGATACGACAATCTCGGTGACGAAGCCATTCTAGCTGTCCTGTGTGATGATCTTGTCTCGTTAGGAGTGTCCAGGACCGATATTACTGTCCTTTCAAGCAACCCAGCTTTCACCAGCCAACGCCATGGGGTCCAGTCTCTGCCTCGCTATAATCCTCTTCAGATTTGGCAGGCCTTGGGACGGGCTCGCTGTTTTATAAGTGGCGGTGGCTCTCTGCTGCAGGATGTAACCAGCAAGCGTACGATTCCGTATTACTTAGGGTTGGTAGAACTGGCTCTGATCCGTAATGTACCTGTTGTGATTTACGGTCAAGGTTTAGGTCCTGTTTCTACCAGGAGCTATGGCCGTTGGATTAGGCGTGCTTTTATGCGCTGTGCAGGTTTTACAGTACGGGATCGAGGCAGTGCTCAGTTTTTGAATGAACTAGGAGTCTTTGTACCAGAAGAGGCTGTTACGGCTGATCCTGTCTTCCAGTGGGCGAAAGGAGCACAGACTCCCAGCCACCTTTCATCTCCTCCCAGAATTTTAATTAACATTCGACCCTATGATAATTGGTTGGCTGATCAAAGAGTTTGGGCTAAAGTTATACAGAAACTTAGTCAAAATGAATGCCTTATCCAATTTCTCCCCCTTGGGCCAGGTGATGTAGATATAGGTCGTGAGCTTCAGCTGCATGTTCCCGACCTTGAACTGCTGCCCCAGGTGACCCTAGAGAGTTATGAAAGGGTGTTTTCCCAAGCCCATCTCTGCCTTTCTATGCGTCTCCATGGCGTAATATTCAGTGCAGTATGTGGTGTGGTACCCTTAGGCATAAATTATGATCCTAAGGTGACCGCCATAAGTGAGCAGTTAGGTGTGATCAGCCGTAGCCTGCAGGATTTAGATAGGTTGAGCCTAGATGTGAAAGCTCTATTAGCAGACTATGACGACCATCATAAAACACTTCAGGCAAACGTTAGGCGACTGCAGCAGTTGGCGGGGGAGAACCGAGTTGTTTTAGAACAAGTACTGTTTCCTGAGGTGAAACATAAATGAACAAGGTGAGAGTGTTAGGTGTTCTCATTGATTCTGTATCAATGGATGAAGCAGTATGCCAGATTACTGAATTTGTGGAAAGAAAACGACCCCATCTTGTGGTTACAGCCAATCCAGAAATGGTTATGGGAGCCCGTTCTGATCAACTGCTGGAAGAGATTCTAGAGAGAGCCCAGTTGGTGGTGGCTGACGGGATCGGAGTTGTTTGGGCCAGCCGGGTGCTGGGACAGGGTGTGCCAGAGCGAGTACCTGGAATTGAACTGATGGAATCGGTTTTGGCACGAGCTGCAGAACTGGGTTGGAGGGTCTTCCTTCTCGGTGGAGAGAAGGGGGTTGCTGAAAAGGCATCTGCGGCCATGAAGAAGGCATTTCCTGGATTGAATGTAGTTGGGACTCATCATGGATTTTTTAAGCCCGGACATGAGGAGCGGGCTCTTCTCCAACAGATCAAAGAGAGTAACCCACAAATTCTCCTTATTGCCCTTGGAGTTCCACGTCAGGAAAAGTGGGCAGCGGCCCATCTTGCTGAGTTAGGGGTGCCTGTAGCTATGGGTGTAGGGGGCAGTTTTAATGTTTGGGCAGGAGTGGATAAGCGTGCACCTCGTTGGGTACGTGAGATGAATCTGGAGTGGTTGTATCGTCTTATTAGGCAGCCATGGCGGATTCGACGGGTAATGGTCCTGCCAAAATTTGTCATAACAGTACTTGCAGAACGGTTTTCGCAGAAAGGAACGGCGTCACAATGAAAAGAGATTTGAAGATCGGAAAAGTAGTTGGGGGATACCTTGGAGTTCTTCTAGGTGTTATCATTACTGCTCTTGGGTTATCGTTTTTCTTAATTCCAAATAAGATTGCCGCGGGTGGAGCGAGCGGTTTGGCTACGGTTGTCTATTACCTAACGGGTTTTCCCGTCGGTGTCACAATGCTCGTATTGAATGTTCCTCTTTTCATTCTCAGTTGGCGCGTTATTGGACCCATGTTTGGAGCCAAGACGCTTTTTGGGTCCATCACTATCTCCTTATTTGTCGACCTCTTTGGTCAAGTGGCTGTTCCTGTTACTACCGATCCCCTGTTATCTGCCATCTATGGAGGAGTAATTTCTGGTATTGGCCTTGGATTAGCCTTTCGTTATGGTGGATCTACAGGCGGTACAGACATGGCTGCCCAGTTAGTGGCTAGATATTTTCCGATCAGCGTAGGGCAGGCACTCCTTGTGGTAGATGGGTTTGTAATTGTTCTAGCCGGTATTGCTTTTGGGCCAGAACTTGCTTTGTACGCTCTCTTGGCCGTGTTTGTCACAACAAAGGTTATTGACTTAGTTCAGGAAGGGCAGAGTTACGCCAAAGCAGCTCTCATTATTTCTGACGCTTCTGACAGTATCAGTGAAGCCATTATGGAACAGTTGGACAGGGGTGTAACAAGCTTTGATGGAAAAGGTATGTTTACCCAATCCAGTCGTGAGGTGCTGTTCGTAATTGTGTCTCGAGTTGAGATCGCGGCGGTAAAAGAAATTGTCCGTAAGTTTGATGACCGAGCGTTCTTAGTCATTGCCGATGTCCATGAGGTACTGGGTGAGGGATTTAGAAGGCTGTGAGCTGACAAGTATTGGCACTGTGAACAGTCCCCTACTTGAATTATAATTAATACTAACGTTAGTCATTAGTGCTGGGGTGATTTGAGTGGGGAAATTGAGGCAGGTGACCGTATCTGCTGTTTTGTCGGTGATCCTCCTTATTTTTTTGAGTCATTTCTCGGATGAGTTGATGATAGAGTATTTTTTAGGCATATCTATTTTTTTCGGAGCCGTACTTTGTCAATGGCCACGACCAACAGGGATCCTTGCATCCTGCCTACTTTGTTTGATATTATGGGGAGGAGTCCTCAATCCTGCTTCAGTGGAGGCCGGTGTGACAGAGCTTCGTCGGGAAGTGCTGGATCTTCGCAGTGTGATAGACACATTGGAGATAGAATTGGATTCTCTCACGGACAACCAGGAAAAACTAGTCCAGAACCGTCGGAGAGAGGAAGAACTTATACGAAATATATTTAATTATAACGATGCATTACAGATGAAGGAAAGAGTTTTAGGTCAAAGCCTGATGGGAAGCGCATTTCCTAATACAAGTGGAAAGTTTCTTGGGTGGCCTTTACCGGTGTCTGGCACCCTGACATCAGATTATGGATTGCGTGTCCATCCTATTTACGGTGATGAACGAGTTCATACTGGAATAGATTTAGCTTGCGAAATACGTACTCCGATTTTGGCTGCTGCAGATGGTGTTATTACGTATAGTGGAGAATTAGGCGGTTATGGTTTAGCCGTAATCGTTGACCATTATAAAGGAATGTCTACGTTATACGCCCACGCTTCTGAGCTAGTAGGAAAAGTGGGTCAGCGTGTCAAAAGAGGCGATGTAGTTGCTCTAGTAGGTAGTACGGGGTTAAGTACAGGTCCTCATCTCCATTTTGAAGTGAGAGAACAAGATTCTCATGTTGATCCGTGGGTGTGGCTTGAGTAATTTCACCGCATTTTCGGCAGGAGTTTGTTGATGGATGCCCAAACTGTAATGGAAAGACCTATGATCTCATATATTTCTTAGAGGCTAGAAAGATGGTGGTGGAGTGAGCCGCAGAGTAGTTATTAGCGTTGTGTTACTGGCACTCCTTTCTATCACGTTTGCATATGGTTCGTGGTTTACGAGTCCTGTGGCAGGCAGTGGAGAGGTGCGCTTTGGCGATATTGGTACAGTGATGGAAGTCATTGCTTTGGTTAAGACAAGGCATTATTTTCAACCTGTAAATACGTTTGACTTGGTTAAATCTTACATTAGTACGGGCACAATCAATGGTATGCTCCGAACTGCCCTTGATGATCCATATACCCGTCATATGGATGCTGCAGCCTTTGAGAACATGATGAACACCACGACGGGAATTTACGGGGGAGTTGGATTAGTGGTCGGAATTCAGGATGACCGACTCACAATTGTTTCACCAATTAAAGGAACTCCTGGTGAGCGAGCAGGATTGCGTCGAGAGGACAAAATTATCGGTATTGATGGAAAAGATACAACGTATATGACCTTAGATGAGGCAGTCAGTCTAATGCGTGGAAAGGAACAGACTGATGTCCATTTGACTATCCAGCGTGGAGAGGAAATATTTGAAGTTCATATCACTAGAGAACTCATAAATGTAGAGTCTGTAACTGAGGTTGAGATGGTTGATGAAGAGTATGGCATTGGTTACATTCAAATAACCAACTTCTCTGATCGAACCTATGATGAATTAGTCAATGGTCTAGAGAAGTTAGACAGACAGAACATGAGGGCTTTGGTGTTAGATCTACGGCACAATCCAGGCGGTACATTGAATGCTGCCTTACAAGTCAGCAATGAATTTGTCTCAGGTGCCCCTCTTTTGTATCTAGAAGATAAGGAAGGGAATCGTACGCCCTTTGAAAGTACAGAGGCAGGCACTCGTACACCCATTCCTATGGTCGTATTGATTAATGGGGGAAGTGCCAGCGCATCTGAGATTGTCTCTGGGGCCTTACGTGATAACGGATTGGCCACTCTTGTTGGAACAACAACCTTTGGTAAAGGATTAGTCCAATCCCTTTATCCTCTGCGAGATGGCAGCGCCATAACCATTACAGAACAGGGGTATCTAACATCTGGCGGTTACGATATTAATGGAGTTGGAATTGAACCAGATATTGTAGTAGAGATTACCCTAGAAGAGGAAGAAGCAATTTATCTAGGTGAAGCTGAGTATGATGCACAGTTAGAAAAGGGTTTGGAAGTACTTCGAACCCAGTTGTGATAGTATCACCCCGGTTCTAGTTCCGGGGTGATGTTTTCAGGGAGAGTTGGAGGTAAGCTGGTTGGGTAACTTTTGGGAATTGATTAAGCTTGTACTGGGGACGTTTCCCGTAATGGTTACGGATCTCCGTTATATCGTTATTATTGGCGTGGTCTTCATTTTAGTATATCGGCAGTATCGAAAGATCCTAATATATGAAAAGCGTATGTTTGGATTAGTGAGGATTCAGCCGTTTATTGAGACATGTACGGCGCTCGTCTACGGAATTGGTGGGGGACTTGTGGCTACCGCTCTATTTGTGGTTTTCGGTATTTCCCTAAGTGAAACAGGAATAGCGTATCTTTGGATTACGTCATTGATTTTGATGCTGATTCATCCCCGCTTTCTCTGTTTCTCCTATGCAGGAGGCCTCATCAGCCTCATGTCCATCCTGTTTGGCTATCCACAAGTTGATCCAGCATCTGTCATGGCACTAGTTGCAGTCTTACACTTAGTAGAATCTTTACTTATTGCCATTAATGGATATCACAATGCCAGTCCTATGTATATTAAGCACACCAACGGAAAAGTGGTAGGTGGATTTACTCTACAAAAATTCTGGCCCGTGCCTCTTATTGCTCTCTTAGGAGTAGTGATCCTTGAGAGCTCTGTCGATTTTCAATCACTCCCTATGCCAGACTGGTGGCCTATTTTCAAACCAAGTACCGCGGTGCCAGCTGATCACAGTATGGTTTATGTGCTTTTTCCTATTATAGCGGCGTTAGGATACAGTGATTTGGCTGTCACGAGTCTGCCTAAGGAGAAAGCTCGTAGAAGTGCCAGCATGCTGTTTTTGTTTAGCGCAGTACTGCTGACCTTAGCTGTTCTTGCTAACCATTTTCCAAAAACAGCAATTCTCGCGGCTTTGTTCTCTCCAATAGGGCATGAGCTGGTAATTTATTTTGGTCAGCAGCGGGAAAAACTCCATACACCAGTTTTCTCATGTGACGATGGTGTTATGGTTCTGACCGTTTATCCCAATTCACCAGCAGACAAAATGGGACTGCGGACAGGGGATGTGATTCGAGCGGTGAATGGTGTACCCATTCCTGATCTTCCTGCACTGATGAATGAAATGAATCCTTGGTTGATTGATCCGATTTTTGAGGTGGAAAATCAATTTCAATCACCTCAAAGAAGGACTATTGCGTTTAAAGGGAAAGTTCCACCATTGGGCTTAATTCCGACTCCCAGTTCGAATCAAGGAGTCTATGTGCAGATAAAAGAAAGTCCAGTTAAACGATGGCTCCGTAGATTGAGAGTTAAGAGGAAGTGACCGTATGCGTGCTGCCCTAAGAAAAGAAAAATCCTGGATCCTGGTGGCAGTTGGCCTTATGGCAATGGGCTGTTTTGGGTTTGCAATGCTGGGCTTTGTTTCCCAACCGCAAACGGATGTGATTCTAGATTCTTCAGAGGAAATCGTAGTTCTTGACGAGCTTGAGCTGCCTGCAGAGCTAGATTCCAATGAGTTCTGGCAGACACGGGGATTCTTGGTAGCAGACTATGGAGAGAGTCAAAAGATCTATGTTGAGCAGATTCAGGAACAGGTAATTCAATGGAAGCAGAAAACTGAGACTTGGATTCTCGTACCACAAGAATTCACTCAAACTCTTTATGAGGGTGTAACGGAGTTAGTAAGGATTCTGCTGGAAAACGACTATGAAGTACAGTTGGAACAGGATGAGATGGGGTTTACTTTAGGCGCCATAAGCCAACTTCCTGGTACTAATCAGAAAGTTGTGGGTCGAGTGTGGCGCTTGGAGATGCTCAATCCTACTAATCATGCACGATATAGGTTGAATTATGTTCCACTGCTGGGCGGAAGAGAGTGGTATGACCCCCAGGCAGGGAGGCGGGGGACGCCCCAATCTCCGGTTATGGCTGTTATTATCGATGATTGGGGTTATGATTCACAGGCAGTAGAACCCCTTCTTAATTACCCATTTCCTTTGACATTAGCGATTCTGCCTCATCTTCCTCGTTCTGCTTATGCTGCTGAGCGAGGTTTGGAGCGAGGGCATCATATTATTCTGCACCAACCTATGGAACCCCTAGATAGTCTGCAGGATCCTGGTCCAGGTGCAGTCCGCCTAAGTATGACCGATCAGGAAATCGTTGATCAAATAATGGACAACCTTCAATCATTACCCATGGCTGTAGGGATGAACAACCACATGGGTTCAAAAGCCACTTCCGATAAAAGGGTGATGGGGCAGGTCCTT
>JAAYRO010000184.1 GCA_012518735.1 Bacillota bacterium | reverse complement strand
GAGTACCCTGCTTCTTTGTACAATTGAGCCATTTCTTGAGCCGGAACCTTTCCACACGGACTCACTTCGCTGGTATGTACATGACAATCATATAAATAACCCATTCAATACGATCCTTTCTTCCATCAATAAGCTGAGATTACGTAAAGCGCGCTGCCAATTCACGTGGAATTACCACACCCTTAGAACTGCGTCCATCCATGTTCACCGTTCCTACAAACGCCAAACCATGTATAACTAATTCACCAACAACTGTTGTTGGTTCATTACCATCAAAGAAACTCTCCTCCTGGAAACTTCCGTATTTCCGTGTAATCGGTCCCATTCTAGAGAACCCCTGCCTATTCAATAAGTATTGAAATAAATCCAGCGCTTCGCCAGATAATCCAGTCAATAGTTCAGCCGCTGGGGCAGAAAGGAGATAGTCGGCTAAGGCTTTCTCCCGCTCGGGCCGTCTAGGAAAAGGAGGAAGATCGTAGTAATAGTATATGAGGTCCAACCACTCTACAGACAGTGTTCGTAAGAGCCCTTTCAAAGTTCGACTCTTGGGCAAGACCTTATTTAACTGCTCGTTGAGAATCCTCTCGTTTGTTGCCTGCCCTAATCCTTGACCTAAATACGCCAGCTTTAACAAAACCTCTTTAAGATAGTGATACATGCCCTGCAGATCCTCAGGTAGAGCCGCGCAGTCAATGCTGTTCACATATTTATCTGCCAAGTCCAAATCTTCCGCTTCACAAGCCAACAAGGCTGCAAACAGTCTATAGATTGGGTTGTCCTCTCCCCATCTAAATAATGTTTGTGCCACTTTGACCGCTTCTGCCATATCATTGTTCAAGACCAAGACCCGCCCATAGCACTGGAGTAGTTCTACAGAATTGGGACGAACCTCAATCAGAGGCTGTAAAAGCTCGAGGGCTTCCTCATATTCCCCCTGCTCCATCATGTTTTCCGCTCGCAGAATGACAAAGAACATCTCAGAATCGAGACTGCCAGCATGTTCATCTTCCTGTTCCTCAATGATTACTGTGTGCAGTCTGCCGTCAATGACCATGGACACTTCCTGTCCAACATTACAGATACCTCTATCGACCAAGCCGTACAAAGCTGCCATTTTCACATCTTCTGTCATACTTGGATCGGTCGTTTCCATCACACTTTTAGCTAGGGCAAGACCCCATGATCCACCTACGTTCACCAACAAACGAACCAGTTCGCCCTGCTCTACAGAAAGATCAGGATCACCAAAAAGGGCGCCCATTGTGAGTAATCTTACAACCCCACCCTCCCCTAACTGCTCAACCGATACTTGACCATCCTTTAGGTAAGGTGAATATGAAGGCAGGGAGTATTCCAATGGGAAATGAGGGACAGCACCTCCCTGAATCAATCTCGTACCAGTAATAAGAACCTCACCTGGAGAAAAGCCCTCATTCTGGAATTTTCGCCAAACATCCACAGCATTCTCGTATTGATATAGATTGAAATAGGCAATGCCGGCCAAGTAATAGTCCTCTAGAAAAGGCGGGTAAGATGTCCAGCGGTCTTGTAAGTCCAATACTAATTCATGATCGTCTAGAGTGCCCGCGACCTTCTTCAAGACAACTGCTGCATAGTGCCAAATCTCTGGTGATATACCCATGGCCTCAATATTGGTAGTCCCCCACTCATACTGGCGAATACCATCTTTAAGAAATTTTCTGGCTTCTAAAATTCGATTCTCACAGCGGCACAACTCAGCGGCCCATGCTCGAGCATAGGGCTCCATGACTTCGGCAGTCAAGTTTGGCTCTAGAACTGCCCAAGCCTCTTCATATCTTTCCTGCATATAACAGGCCATGGCCAGTTTTGTTCTTACATATGGTACTTCTCGAACGTTTAGTATTACCCGGAAGTTCCTCTCAGCTAACTGCCATTCCGCATTTCTTAAGTACTCTAACCCCTGCTGGATAAGTTCCTCAACATTTTCTGGCATATTTGTACCTCCAATTGGAAATTTAAGCAGCAGCACTTCCATCTCTAGATTTTACCTTCCCAACACCTCTACCAAATCCCTGCTCATTTGTTCGGGGTTTTTGTATTGAATACCCTTAATCCCCATTTGCTGAGCACCCTCTATATTAGCCAACACATCATCAATAAACAGGCAGCTCTCTGGTTCCAACTGATACATTCGTAATAGTGCTTCGTAAATAGCAGGCTCTGGTTTAAGGGCATGGACTTGATACGAAATAACCATTCCATCAAACAGCTGAAACCAGCTGTACTTACCGCGGACATAGGAGAACGCTTCTCGATGGAAATTAGACAAAACATATAAACTGTATCCCTGCTTGTGCAGACGAGTGACCCATTCAACAGAGGATTCAATGGGTGTTAACATGGAAAACCAATTATCAAAAACGATCCTAATATGCTCTGCCAATTCTGGATATTGATTACCCAAACGCTCCACTGCTTGGGCTTGGTTAATGACACCCCGATCCAGCATGGCCCACTCAGGGCTTTGAAACACCACTGGCTTGAGCTTATTAGTGTCAAAAGTGCGGCCAAAGAGAGAGTCTAGAAAGGTCTGGGGATCATAGTCTATTAACACTCTCCCTAAGTCAAAAACAATGTTTTGCACTGCCTTCTTCCCTTCTAAAAAAACTTTCTCCAACAGCTTCTCTACTCTGACCCCTTTCCCTTCCTCATATTTATACAGGAAAACATGATTCAATATGGAAAAAATAAAAACAACCATTTCCATAAGAAGCTGGGAGGGATAGGAACATGAATTTGTGGAATTTTAGCGGTCACATAAATGAGGCCGTGGTAAAGCGAGGTATTGACTATTACGAATCAGGTGCAGTCCTCTGGATTAAGGAAAAACCTGCCTTAACGTTTCAAGGATTCGTGCAGGGAACTAAGAAATACACAGTTCTAGTCATGCTGGACCAAGAAGACCGGATAGCTTTCTCCAGCTGTACCTGTCCATATAATAAAGGTCCTTACTGTAAACACGAGGCAGCCGTCTATCTTGCTCTCCAACACCGCCTTAGGGAAAAACAAATACAGAAGTTAGAGAGTCTTGAACAGCTCCTAGCTGACCAGCCGAAAGAGACCCTCATCAAGATTTTAACGGATATTATCGCAGAATGTGAGGAGTTGAGCTGATCCACTGGTCCATTAATCAGGAGTTAGACGACGAAGGTATAATTCGAAAATCTCGAGTTCACAAAGGTGTAAAAGGTGCTGAAAAAGCACTCCTGAAAGGGGATCACTATCTCCAGCAGCAATCCTACACTGCTGCAGCCGCCCTATATGTACTAGTCATTCACGAACTGATCCCGATTTTAGGCATGATTGAAGATGGGGATAAACAGGTACATTCATTACTAGACCACGCTTGCGGCCAACTGGCTTACCTTACCTCACAAATTGAATCCCATGAAAAACAGGGAATTCTACAAATGTTGAAGGAAATGTCCATAAAAAAGACCATTCACCAATGGGCTCACTGGCACGTCAGCATTTTGCAGGCATGTGCCAATCTTGTAAGCGCAGAAGAATGGTCATCTTTTGATGAATATTTAGTATCACTCATAAGCCACACCGAAAGCTCCTGGCAGACAAGCTACTTATCAAGAGAAATCGCCCTAATCCGGTAGAAACACCATTTTTCCTAACTCTCTGCTGCCCGTTCTTGTTCGCGTAAACGCTCCTCCAAGATAACTATCTGCTTCTCTAATTTCGATTGCTGGCTCCGGATTAATGCTGTATAGCCTAGAATCAAAATCCAAATAACTGCATACCCCAGTGTGAAAAAAACCATTGTACACCCTCTTTTCTGAATAAAATCACCATACGTCTACTGGCTGAGCTCAGCCTTTAAGCGATTGATCCTCTCAGCCAAACTGATTCCTTTGTAGCGCAGTCCTAAGAGATAAGTGTATAAAAAAGAGAACGTTACAATACTGAAAAACATGACAAACCGCATCTTAGGTGTTAAGCCAATCCCTTCACCAGATACAACAATGGGATGAATCGATCGCCACCACCTGGCTGAGAAAAAGACTAATGGAACGTTAATGAACGCCACAATCCCATAGACAGCTGCAAATCGCCGGCGGTTTTCGGCAGTACCACCGCCCTGCAGTGCAATATAAGCGACATACATGAACCACAAAACAAGGGTAGTTGTTAATCGCGGATCCCACGTCCACCATGTATTCCAAATAGGATAGGCCCAAAGTGGTCCTGTAAGCAGAGTGCAGCTGATGAAAAGCGTCCCAATCTCAGCTGAGGCCAAAGCTAAATGATTCATCTGAACCTTTCGATTCGCCAAATAAGCAATGCTGGCAATAAAGACCACTACAAAAGCAAGGAGACCAATCCAGGCAGATGCAACGTGAAAATAAAACACCTTCTGAACAATGCCCATGGTTTTTTCCACAGGAGCGTATAGGAAAATCAAATAGATGTTGATGGGAACCAAGAGCATGAGCACCCAGAAATTGAACTTCTTCCATCCTTCTAACATGACTTTAGCCCTCCAAGACAAAATCAAATAACACTAACGGAAGTACGGTAAAGAGTATATTGAAGCTGATGAGGAAATACACCCAACCGGAAAGGGGCTCTGAAACCCCAAGCAGAGCTGTATTCGTACATTGAATAACGCCAATAAGCAGAGGAATAAGCAAAGGAAAAAGGAGAATGGGGAATAAAAGACGTGCACTGGGCAGCTGAATAGTAATCCCATTGAGCATCGTTCCAATAGCAGCTAAACCCCAACTACCAAGAAACAAAGAACCAATAAACAGTCCTGCCTGTATATGCCCAAGAGCAGAAATACCAGTGAAAATCCAGAGAAGGGGGACAACAACCAGCTCAAACAAGAGGAGAACTGTAAGATTACATAGGAATTTGGCTAGAAAGATGATCCCCCGATCCCCTGAAGCCAGGAGCAAGGCATCCATGACATTATTCTCTCTCTCCTTAGCAAAGGAACGCTGAATAGCCAACACAGAGGAAAAAAAGATACTTACCCATAAAACGGCAGAAAATGCTTGGTCCACTGCTAAATCAGTAAGCTGAAATGCAAAACTAAAAATGAAGACCAGCATAACCCCGAAAATGATCGTTGATAGTAGATTATCAAAGGTGCGAAACTCATCTTTTATATCCTTAACATAAATAAGCAGAACCCGATGAAAGTAGTTACTCACAGCTAACCCCTTCCCTTACCATCCGCCCCCTCAACAGCTTCATTTCTTCATGAGGAAGTCCTTGAAGTAAACTCAATTCATGACTAATCACAATCTGAATAGAGTTAGCTCGCTTTTCCTCTAAGACTTCTCGCAGGAGCTTTTGACCATTAAAGTCCAATCCTGTAAATGGTTCATCATAAAGAATCAGCTTAGGGTCGAACAAAAGAGTGCGGGCAAGAGCCAAACGCTGCTGCATCCCCCTAGACAAAACGGCAGCTGGCTCATAGCGGTACAGCCACAGACCGACCCGTTCAAGAAGCCTTTCAATAGATTCCATAGAGAATCTATCATACATCTTAGCGAAAAACACCATATTATCCAGTACAGACAGAGTTTCATACAGCATAGGCTTGTGAGATAAATACCCGAGGCTGCCGTGATCGATTCCATAACAGGAACCATTCCACAAGATCTGGCCAGAGCTCTTCTTACTCAAACCAGCAATCAACCGAAGTAGGGTAGTCTTTCCTGCTCCATTCGGTCCTGTAATAACCAGCAGTTCACCAGTAATTGAGGAAAAAGAAACATCTGTCAGAATTCGTTTCGGACCAATCTGTTTAGAAACACCAATCACATCTAACTGATCAGACACTTCTCACCCTCCCTACTACTAGCTTCGCTTTTTCGCTGGTATCATTATTACTAACATTCCTAAATATATAACGAAGGACCCAAGCCATATCCAGCGCACCAGTCCAAAGCGTTGAATGTGCAGCTGGGCTGTTTGACTCTGCCAGCCAGCCAGATTCAAGTAAAGATCTTCTTTGAAAGTACTAAAAATGCCAACATCGGTGGAAGGCTGTTTTTGGCTATCACGAAATGTCTTCGCCGAAGTCAGCTCACCCAAAAAACTGTCCCCTTTGTAAATATCCAGGGTAGTACTGACCGTATGATGATATATTCCCCATTTGACCTGCAGACCTGGGTATTCCAGCACATAATCTCCAACCGCCACCGTATCACCAGGATTGACTGTCTGAAAGACATCTTCCACAAAAACAGATGAACCTGTAATGCCGATGAGCATCAAAATTATTCCAATGTGAACCAAGTACGCGCCCAGTTTTCTCTTGTGGCACTTCCTAACGATCTCCTGTAAGTGAGCGACCAAACCAAAGACACCTATGGCAAAACTCAAGCTGGCAGTGACATGACCATCACTAATTCTATACGAAAAAAGAGCAATAATCATCCCAGCTAACCCCGGCATCCAAACTCTTCTAAGGAGCAATCTTGGATGTGTACTATCCCAATCACAGATAGGCGAAATGCCCATAATAAACAAAACGATCAAGAACAGTGGAATAGAAATCTGATGATAGAAACTCTCATCAAGGACAATTTCCCTATCTCCAAACGTTCGGGAGATAAGGGGAAACATTGTTCCCAGAAATACTCCTACAAAAATCAACAGGAAGACTACATTAGCAATCTGAATACTCGTCCACTTCGAAAACCAATGGGAAGGAGTAAAATCTGCTGACTCCCCTTCATCCTGCAGTAAGCCGCGCCGGCTGATCCCTAAATACAAACTAACAGCTGCAATGATCCCTAATACTGCAAGGAAGATCTGACCTAAGACACCGCTGGAGAAAGCGTGCACCGAATCGAGAACACCACTTCTTGTCAGAAAGGTGCCAAAAATGGTGAGCAAAAATGTCACCATTATAAGAACGACACTCCACAGCTTAGTATGCCTTTTACCCTTAGGCATCATTAAGGTATGAACTAGGGCCGTTGCAGTGAGCCATGGAAATAATGAAGCATTCTCTACTGGATCCCAAGCCCAATAGCCGCCCCAACCAAGTTCTGTATAAGCCCATTGTCCCCCTGTAACAATACCGGCAGTCAGCATTGTCCACGAAAAAAGAACCCAGGGTCGGGATCTTCTTAACCAACCAGCCTCTTTGTCTCTTTTCAGAAGATCTACCACTACAAAGGCAAATGGGATCAAAAAACCGCTGAATCCCGTAAATAAAATAGGAGGGTGAATCACCATTCCTAGGCTCTGCAGCATAGGATTTAATCCATTTCCATCTCTTGGCACTACCTCTACCATTTCAAATGGAGAAGTAACAAATAACAAGAGAACTAGAAACAACACCCGAACTAAGTTTATTACAATAACTACTTTGGTATCTAATTCCTCTTCCCTGTATCTTTTATGATAATGAACAATCAGGGTCATAATAGACAAAATCAGTAGCCACAAAAGTAAAGAGCCTGACTGACCAGCCCATAAGGCACTGATTTTATAGACCAAAGGAAGACTCCGCTCAGAATTGCGAACAACGTATGCAAAACGAAAATCATTCCCAATAAATGCCCGCAGTAAGCTGAGGGCTGCCCCACCAATGGAAATAACTGATATAGTCGTTGCTCTGCGGGAATGGGTCAGAAGAGAGTGATTATGACCCTTAATTCCGGTGATTCCTGTTATGATGGCATAGATACTTAAACCTAAGGCAAGGTATAACAAGACAACCCCTGTACTAACCATTTATTCTTCACCCTCATACTTTGATGGACACTGCAGCATGAGCTTGCTGACTATAAATTCTCGTTCTGGGTTAAATTTACCTTCGATAATTACTTCGTCTGCATGTTCAAAATTATCAGGTAAGACCCCTTCATATCTAACAGCTAAAGAGTGATCACCATCGGTTAAAGAAAACTTCAGCAAAGGCAGCTCCGGATTATATTCCACACTGTCTTCTACTAATTCACCCTTAATGCGTAGTTTGCTCCCATTAGTTTCTAAAGCCAATACTTCAGAAATAGTGTAGTAATACGCGGCGGAGTTTTCGAAGCCTCTAAAAGCAAGATACCCCAATAACAAAACGGGGATCATGAACAGCAGCACAATCTTGATTTTTTTTCCAGGCATAGAACCGACTCCCACAATAGTTGTATTCAAAAAGTGAGGAAAGCGCGAGGGTACGCTTTCCCCTAGAAAAACACTAGATAATTTTATCTTAGTGACCTTCGTGACAGCCTTTGCAGTCCATTTTGCCGAGAGTGTCATCGACAAATCCACCTACGTGACATTCCATGCAGGCTTTGGTCTCTTCGGACATTTCAAACGCTGGTACGAAAGTACCGGCTAGGAACTGATTCATATAAAGAGCGGCTTGAGCAGCAGTATCACCAGTAATGGCTCCGCAGCGAGGTCCGCGGTCACTTGCTTTCTTGCCAGAAGCTTTTACCCAATTCGATACAGAAGCGTGGCACAATGGATTGCCAGCAACACTTCTTACATCTGCACTAAGCGGTAGTGGAGTTTGGCTGTACCAACCCATTAATTCATTTACAATTTGAGTTGTAGCTTGGGTGCGGCCAAACACTAAAGAAACGGCTGCTGCTGCACCATTTACGGCTCCGCAAAGAGTAGCCCAGCCAACACCGCCGCCTTTTCCAAAATGCAGAACCTGTGATGGCACTTGATTAAAAGGTTCACCTAATTCGGTAATAAGTGCGCGAAAAGCTCCCTCACTACATCCGTTTCCTTCATTATAATACTGTACTCCAAGCTGCCGAACGGCCTCTACATCCAAAGGTTCAGTAAAGTATTCAACCCAAGGATACTCTGGAAGTTCAACTCCTGCAGCACCAGCTTTAGGGGTTAAAATTCCCAACCCTGTACTGGCTAAAGCAACACCGGCTGCAGCTCCGCCAGCACTAACTAGAAAATCTCTTCTCGTCAATACTTTCTTTTTGCTATCCAAGTTAATGCGCCTCCATTTTTCCATTTACGCTGGTACAATATAGTAGTGTACTAACGCATTTTATTTGAAAGTTCGGATTTAATATTCTTGTTCAACCAGCGTCACTCCTGCCGGATCAACAAAAAAATGTTATTAAATTCACTTTCACAATCTCAGGAAAAAATTTATGGTCTTCCCTTATGCTTATTCCAGAAAACCAACTTAGACAAAATAATACTAAACTCGTACAACAAAAGCATTGGTCCTGCCATCAAGGTCTGTGAAATCACATCTGGCGGTGTCAAGAGTGCTGATAATATAAAAATCACTAATACAATCGGCTTCCGGTAGCGTGCTAAGACTTCTGGACTTAGTATACCAATGGATGTTAATAATAGTACTATTAATGGTAGTTGAAACACTATCCCAAAGGGCAGCACAATGCCTAAGACAAAAGAAACGTAACTGCCAATAGAAATCAATGGTTCTAACGAATCAGTGCCGAATCCCATGAAAAACGAGTAGGCTAATGGCAAAATCACCTTATAAGCGAATACCACGCCCACAATGAACAAGACCATGGCAAAAGGCAGTCCAAGAAAAAGCACCTTCTTCTCCGAATTCTTCAGGCCAGGTAATATGAACCGCAGAATCTGGTAGATAATTACGGGAAATGCTAGAACGATTCCAGTAACAAGTGCGATTTTTAGATGAACAAAAAATGCTTCACCCGGATACAAATAAACAAGCTGTCCAGGTATGATCATTAAATACTCTACCAGCTGTTGTGAAAAATAAAACCCAACGAGAACTCCTAAAAAAAGAGCAGCAAGAACCGTAATAATCCTCCGCCGTAATTCGGCTAAATGATCGACAAGGGTCATTTCAGAGTCGCCTGTTTTTGCTCGTCGCAGTCTTTTAAACATACACATCCACCTAACCTAAGGCTTCTGCCCTATCCTTCTTTCTTATCACCTTCGGATGTAGTATCTTCAATATCAGTCTGCAGTCCTTTCGCTGCATTCTTGAACTCCCGCAGGCTTTTCCCCACTGCTTGTCCAATCTCTGGTAACTTAGAAGGGCCAAAGATTACTAAGGCTATTACTAGAATAAGGATTAACTCGCCTGCTCCAATTCTACCCATCCTATTTCGCCTCCCTCGAAAACATAATTACTCCCAAAAAGAGCGTATCATCTATGAGAACGAGAGTCAAGTATCCATCGTAAAGGGGAAATGGCAATTTCTGTTTTCTAAACAAGGGACCCTTTTTCGGCCGAAAGACGGATAATAAACCGTCCCTCTGACTGACTCCAAACTATTGAGTTAATTGTAGAATATAAGTAAGACGCCATTTTCAAGGAGGTATCTTATGGATCCACGATTACTTCAGATTTTATGTGACCCCAAAACCCATGAACCATTAGAACTGAAAGGTGATTCGCTCATTTCCCATAGTACTGGACAAACATATCCCATAATCAGCAGCATTCCTGTCCTTCTTCCAGAAGAAGAACTGCACGGAGACAACCTGGAGTTTCAGAGACTCTATGATCGTATCGCTCCTGTGTATAATCTATCAAACAAAATATATTTCTTCCTTAAATTTGGTGGAGAGAAAAACTACAGAAATCAATTCTTAAAGGAGCTGGAAATAGTACCGGGAGATAAGGTGCTGGAAATATCTGTTGGTACAGGTGATAATTTTCCTTACTTACCAAGGAAAATAGATCTTTATGGGCTGGATATATCCTTTGGAATGCTGAAAGCGTGTAGGAGAAACCTGAAAAAATGGAAGCGGGAAGCCGCGATCGTACAGGCGGCTGCAGAGGCTGTACCCTTTCGAGACGAATCATTTGACGTTGTCTATCATGTAGGCGGTATTAATTTCTTCAACGATAAAGCTCGAGCAATCGAAGAAATGATCCGAGTTGCGAAACGAGGATCAAAGATCGTCATAGTAGATGAAACTGAAAAGTTAGCTTCTACCACCTACAACAAGACTCCCTTTGTGCGGCAGCAAATTGCGAAGAAAGCTGCAGAGTTGAGTGCACCAGTAGATTATGTACCAGAGACCATGCAAGATTTAGAGATAAACGAAATATGTAACGGCCTGCTGTACTGTCTTAGTTTTCGAAAACCATAGACGCCCCTTAAGACCGGTGTGCTTGAGCCACCGGTCTTAGTGTTATCAGCCTTTCACAGAACCACCGAGGATTCCTCTGACAAAATACTTTTGAAGAGAGAAAAACACAATCAGCGGTACGATCATGGAAACAAAAGCGGCAGCTGTGAGTAGATGCCAGTCTTGGCCATACGAACCTACTAGACTGGACAAACGAACTGTTAAGGGAGCAACAGTCTCATGTCCCCCAAGATAAATCAAAGCCACAAGTAGGTCGTTCCAGACAAACAGAAACTGAAATATCACCAAAGATGCAATCGCTGGAACTGACAAAGGAAGGGCTAAGCGAGTGAACGTAACCCAGACGGAGGCGCCATCAATATAGGCCGCTTGAAACAGATCATCAGGTAAGGCCTGAAAAAAGTTGTGCAGCATGAAAATGGCGAAGGGTAATCCGTACCCTGTATGAACCAACCATAAACCAACAAATGTGCCTGACATACTCAGTTTGTTATATAACCGCAGTACAGGAACGAACGTCATCTGAGTTGGTATTACCATCATCATTACAATGAGCGAATAGAAAAAGGTGCGGCCGCCAAAATGGAGCTTGGACAGACCAAAAGCTGCTAGTGCTGCTAAAAAAACTGGAACGACTGTCCCGCCGATTGTAATAATGAAGCTGTTTCGAAAAGCGGTGGACATACCACCTGTTGATAATACATTTTTGTAGTTTTCAAATGTGTACTGGGTAAACTTCAGTGGACTGTTCAACACGGTCCACCAGCCTGTACGTGCCACATCGCTTGCTGATCGAAAAGAAGTAATGAATAATCCTAAGGTCGGTACAATCCAAATAATCATGGCAAAGATCACTAAGGCGTTCACTACAACACGGGGTGCGTACTTCTTGATCTTAAGTCTGTTCACATCCTACGCCTCCCCTCTTAACTTCTGACGAATGTTGAAATACATGATAGGAACAATGATAAGGAATAAAACCACTGCAATAGCACTCGCCCGTCCTGTATTGGCAAACTGAAACATTTCCTTAAACATGCGGTTAGCAATAACTTCTGTGCCGAAATTGCCATTGGTCATAACATAGATAATATCGAAAATTTTCAGCACATTCACTAACATTGTAGTAACCACAACTGAGAGAGCTGGTTTCATTTCCGGTATAATCACATGTCGAAAAAGCTGCAGGTCGTTAGCTCCATCTACCTGTCCTGCTTCTAGCAGCTCCCTCGGAATCCCCTTATAGGCTGCTGACAGAATTACCATACAGTATCCAGTCCAAATCCAAAGACCAACTGCAATTAGGGCGAAGTTATTTAAAGGTGTCTCAAGCAGCCAACCCTTAGGTTCGAAACCAAGAACAACCAAGATTTGGTTCAATAGACCGATCTGCTCAGCCCCAGGAGGTCGATAGTTGTACATAAACTTCCAAACTACACCAGCCCCAACAAAGGACACTGCCATAGGCATAAAAATTACCGATTTTGCTAAGCTTTCATATTTCACTCGATCTACAAGAACAGCAAAAATAAGTCCCATCCCTACTGTCCCAATAGTAAAGAAGATTACCCACAGTAGATTATTAGTGAAAGCTCGAAGCATTGTCGGTGAAGTAAATACGTATTTGTAGTTCGCTAAGCCCACAAAATGCTCTGATCTGCGGTCCTTAAAACTTAATATAACGGTCTGGACTGCTGGATACAGCTGATATACTAGCAAAAATACTACGGCTGGACCTACATATAAAAAGGGCTTCCAAAACCCTACCTTCCGCTTCATCCCAAACCCTCCCAACGCAATCAGGCAAAACTAAGGAGGCCCTACTAAGAGGGCCCTTAGTACACTAATAACTCTCTGATGCCACTGTTTCGATGTATTCTAGAACATCGTCTAGATCGTCACCGCCAACATACATCAAGGTTCCTTCCCAGAATGCGCCAGAACCAACTGCCGCTGGCATGGAGTCAGAACCATCAAATCTAAACACATCTGCATCGTTTAAGGCAGCTGCCATTTCCCGAGTCAGATCATCTGGATAAACTGCAGGATCAATTTTCGAGTTAGTTCCTAATTTACCCAAACTGCCTACCCAAATTTCCTGAGCGTCGGCAGAAGCCATAAATCTCATGAATTCATCAGCAGCAGAAGTTCTGTTAAACTGAGCCAACATGTCCCCAGCACCAAGCATGGGATTGCCATGTTCAGGCTTGATGGATGGGAATGAGAAGAAGCTCACATCCTTACCTATAACTACATCAGGATTAGCATCCCGAATGAAACTAGTAATGAAGCTGGCTTGACGATGCATATAAGCCCGTGGTGGATCAGTAAATAACTCATTAACAGAGTCTCCAAAGTTTGTGGACAACACTGTTACAGGTCCGCCATAAACATAGTCACTGTTTCGAACGATTGTACCAAAAATCTCAAAGGCCTCTTTGATCCTAGGATCGGTCCAAGGAATCGTATGATCGACCCATTGGTCATAGACCTCTGGCCCTGCTGTACGGAGAAGAATGTCTTCAATCCAGTCGGTAGCAGGCCAACCACTTGCAGCACCTGATTCAAGTCCAACAGCCCATGGGGTATGGCCGTTTGCCACCATTTTGTCCATGAGTGCTTCCATTTCGTCCCATGTAGTGGGCACTTCGTAACCCTTAGCGGCGAATTGATCAGGCCGATACCAGACAAGGCTCTTGATGTCGGCAGCAAACATTAGACCATAGAATCCACCGTCATACGAACCGAGCTCAATCCACGTTGGATTAAGACTTTCTGTAATGGTGTTCATGTCAAAAACTTCCGACAAGTCTACTAATGCATCCTGATCTGCATACTGTTTTAATGCACCAGGTCCAGATATGGCAGCAATATCTGGTGGGTTGCCAGCTGCTAACCGGGTCTGTAATACGGTTGGCAGGTCACGAGTTCCTTCGAACTGAACCTTAATGCCGGTCTTCTCAGTGAACGCTTTCGTAACTTCTTGGAAAACCTCCAGTTCGTGGCCACCCCAAACACCTAGAACAGTGACAATATCGTCCTGTGCCAGTGCAGTGATGGGAAAGACTATTACGCTGACAACAAACAGTGAACAAATTGCAAACACTAAACCTCTTTTCACTTGCACAACCCCCTTATTATATTTACTGCAACCGGTTACATTTTTCCACGTAACCGCTCGTCAAGAGAGATCTTAGATATGGAGTTGGAAATTCCTTCTTATTTATGAAAGTTCTTATCCATTGTTTTACAGAAACACGATGAATTTAACAACCAAAGGACTCAGGATGGCCTGCCAATGGTATTAGTGGCGTTTACGACCTGCACTGGAAGTTTGATCTGAACTGGTTCACCACCGTTCTCAATTTGCTCTACAAGTACCTGTGATACCTGCTGGCCCAATTGGTAAATAGGCTGTTGAACTGTTGTAAGGGGCGGTGAAAGATACTGCCCAACCTCAATGCCATCAAATCCAATCACTGATATGTCCTGGGGTATCTCATACCCTGCCTCCTTTAAGGCCTGGATAACTCCAATAGCCATCAAATCATTACTTGCAAAAATGGCCGTTACCTGAATCGAACCATGTTCCTCTAGCTGTTGGCGGACAGCTCTAAACCCTCCCTCTCTGGTGAAATCCCCTTCCCAAATCCAGTCTGGATTGATTGGCAGATTAAAGTCCTCCATTGCTTTTTCGTATCCAGCAAACCTGTTGCGGGTAGATACGAGTCCTTCTTCCCCGGTAATAATGGCTATTTCTTCATGCCCAAGCTTAACCAATGCCCGTACAGCCTCATACGCACCAGATATGTTATCCCCATCCACCCATGACACATTCTCACACACTGTACTGCCTAGAAACACAAAGGGTACCTCCCTTTCCTGCAGCAGTGTAATCCGTTCATCTTCTATCTTGGGTTCAGTCAAAATGATCCCATCTACCCGATTGTGCGTCGTAATTTGGCCGATTGTATCAGTGACCCTAGCTTGTTTTACTTGCGGAATGAGTAGACTATACCCATGTTCAAACAAAGTCTCGCTCACCCCGTGCAGATACTCCAGGAAAAACGGGTCAGCTATTGTTCGGGGCGCTTTAGGAAACATAAGGCCAATGGTCTTCGTTCGTCTGCGGGCAAGATTGCTGGCAACCACATGGGGTTCATAATTGTACTTCTTAGCCATTCCCTTAATATAGGTCTTTGTCTCTGGTTTGACCCTTGGATCGTCTGCCAAAGCACGAGATACTGTTGCTTTGGAGAACCCACATTTCTTAGCCAATTCTGCCATAGTAATCGTCACAGTCTCCCCCCTCTCTAAAACGTCCTGTGATGTAACATAACAGCCAGGGAGCATAAGAGCCCTGGCTGGAAAATCACACTATACGTCACAGCGTTCACTATGTCAAAATTATCTGTTTTTGACTTCTACATAAATTAACAAGTTCCTGCTGCCCCTCAATTTTCATGATGTTCTTTACCAAATTCATATGGTATGATAAAAAAAGGGGTGAAGTACATGCTTAAGGAAATATACCTAGCCGGTGGTTGTTTTTGGGGTGTCGAAGCGTTCTTCAACCGCATGATTGGTGTTGAATACACCGACGTTGGTTACGCGAATGGTTCTACCAGCCAAACCAACTACGAATTAGTTGATTCAACAGGACATGCAGAAACAGTTCATGTGGTGTATGACCCGCGCCAAATCGAATTGAAGGAGATTCTGCAGTACTACTTCTCCATTATTGATCCTACCAGCCTAAATAAACAGGGAAATGACATAGGAACACAATATCGAACCGGCATTTACTATGTAGATCCTCAAGACGAGGGAGTCATAAGGCAAGTTCTAGAACAAGAACAAACAAAGTATACTGCAAAAATTGTAACTCAAGTAGAACCACTCCGAAACTACATTTTAGCCGAAGAATACCACCAGAAATACTTGGACAAGAATCCCCACGGGTACTGCCATGTGGACCTTTCCAGCATTCCCAATTCCAAACCAAGAATAGATGCAGAAAACTACACCAAACCTGCTGACAGTGAGCTTAAGAACATACTGACAGAAATGCAGTACCGTGTTACACAGGGGAATGAAACTGAGCCAGCTTTTCACAATGAATACTGGGACAACACGGAGAAGGGAATTTACGTTGATATTGTTACCGGAGAACCTCTCTTTGTCTCGTCCAATCAATATGACTCAGGCTGCGGTTGGCCAAGTTTCACAAGGCCCATTTCAGATGTGGTCGTTTCGTATAAAAAAGACCATTCTTTTGGGATGAAACGCGTAGAAGTGCGCAGCCGTATTGGCGATTCCCATCTGGGCCATGTGTTTGAAGATGGTCCTAGAGAAAAAGGTGGGCTACGATACTGCATCAACAGTGCATCGCTGCGGTTCATTCCACTGTCAGAGATGGATAAGGAAGGCTATGGCGAGTTCAAGATTCTCATTGACTAGACGCAGAAGTACCAAGGAGGTTATTACATTGAAAGATGGAATGTATTACGCTCCAGAGGGCACTCCTAATAGAGTTGTGGAGCCAGGAGAGTTCATTTTCGCGGCCATTGCCCTCGATCACGGGCATATCTACGGCATGTGCAATGGATTAATCGAAGCTGGTGCCGAGCTAAAATGGGTGTATGATCCGGATCCTAAGAAAGTAGAACACTTTCGGAGACAGTTTCCCCAAGCAAAAGCAGCATCGTCAGAAGAGGAAATCATGAATGATCCGGAAGTAAGACTTATTGCGGGAGCAGCAGTTCCTTCCCAACGATGCGCACTGGGGCTGCGGGCTATGGACGCAGGTAAAGACTACTTTACAGATAAGACTCCTTTTACCTCTCTTGAGCAGTTGGAAATGGCTCGTCAAAAAGTCTCCGAAACAGGCAGAAAATACATGGTATATTACAGTGAACGCCTCCATGTTGAAAGTGCAGTGTATGCCGGACAACTCATTAAAAATGGAGCCATCGGACGAGTGATCCATGTTGCTGGTTTCGGTCCCCATAGGCTGAATCTGCCGTCACGACCAGACTGGTTTTTCCAAAGAGAGCATTACGGAGGAATTCTCACAGATATTGGAAGCCATCAAGTCGAACAATTCCTATTTTACGCCGGTGCACAAGATGCACAGGTTGTCCACAGCAAAGTGGCCAATTATCATCACAAAGAGTATCCTGAGTTTGAAGACTTTGGTGATGCTTCTCTCGTAGCGGACAATGGGGCAACTAATTACTTTCGAGTCGATTGGTTTACTCCCGACGGATTGGCTACCTGGGGTGATGGGCGAACCATTATCTTAGGCACCGATGGGTATATTGAACTCCGCAAATACATTGATGTGGCCCGCGATCCAGAAGGTGACCATGTATACCTTGTCGACCACAAGGGAATGCACCACATCCCAGTCAAAGGGAAGGTCGGTTACCCATTCTTCGGTGAACTCATCCTAGATTGTCTAAATCGAACAGAGAATGCCATGACCCAAAGCCATGCATTTAAAGCAGCTGAGCTGTGCCTGAAAGCTCAGGAGATGGCCATACGTATTGAGTAAACACTTAAAGCACCAATCATTCCGATTGGTGCTTCTTTATTTTCACTAAATCTTGAATCGACTCATCTTGTCGTGCATTACTTCGGCAGCCTTAGCCACCTGTTCAGCGGCAGCCGCTATCTGTTCAACCGATGCAGCTTGTTGTTCGGTTGTGGCACTCATTTCCTCGGCTCCTGCTGCCAACTCCTGTCCAGCAGAAGCAATATCTCCAATATCCTTAACAAGGGCTTCAATAACCTCGTTGATTTGGTTGAACATCTTGCCGCTCTGAGTTACCACTTCCATTCCTTCATTCACCTTGTTAGTCCCTACGTCTGCTTGATTAACAGAGTTAGCAGCAGACTCACGAATTCGGTGAATGAGCTGAGTGATTTCTCCAGCAGCCTCTCCCGATTGTTCAGCAAGTTTCCGAACTTCTTCCGCGACTACGGCAAACCCTCTACCCTGTTCGCCGGCGCGAGCCGCCTCAATAGCAGCGTTAAGTGCTAAAAGATTAGTCTGGTCTGCAATTCCTGTAATCAAGGTGACAATTTGACCAATCTCCTCCGACTGTCGATCCAACTCTCGAATGTCTTTTGCCAAATTGGTAACCACATCATTGATCTCTTCCATTGTGTTTACGATTTCTTCGATTTCTGCTAAGCCCTGGTCTGCAAGCTTGTTTGTCTTGTCAGCAAGTTCAGACATTTCCTGGCTATCCTGACTCATCTTGTCTACCGCACCTGCGAACTGATTTCCGGTACTAGCGAGTTCCTGAACAGATGCACTAGTCTCCTGGGCTGCCGACGACATTTCTTGAGATGCTGCACTTACACTGTCAGCCGAGTCGACGACTGAACATGTTATTTCCCTAAGTTCAGCCTGCATCTCTTTTAGAGCTTTCGTCAACATACCGATCTCATCTTTGCTCGTATAATCCAGTGCGTCAACGGTTAAGTTTCCAAGTGAGATTTCCTCCGCAAATGAAACTAACTGACCAATCGGTCTAGTGATCCCCTTAGTAATTATGTAGGCAGCAGTTATGGCAACAATGTAAGTAAGTACCAATAAACCAATAACTAGTTTTTGTGCGTCATCTGCATCTTTACGAGCTGTATGATAAAATGATAAAGCAGAGTCTTGAGCTAAGTCTACAATTTCTTCAATAGCCTCTTCGATTAGGCTGAGCTGCTTCTCACTGCTTTGTCGAGTAAGCTCTGCTGCCTCTGCTTGCCTGCCCGTCCTCTGTAGGCGGATAATTTCATCTCGGATCGGATTCCACTCGTCAAAGGCTTCCTTAGTCGTGTCAAGAACTGTCTTTTCCCCCCGAAATCGCTCATATAGGAGAGCGAGTTCCTGGTAGACCCCTTCCTCTAGCTGCTTCACTACATCCGCCCGCTCCTGAACAGTACTAGTGTCACCCAGGAAAACCATATCCTTCATTTCCTGTTCAATGGAGAAAATATCACGTTGAATCTTCAAAGCGGATGTGTGAACAGTATATGGATGACTATACAAGACCTCGGTGGAATTAGCTATTTCATCCATATACCAGACCGCAATTACGGTTACTACCGTACTAATGACTAATACTACAGCAAAGCCTAGGCTGAGTTTCATTGATAACTTGAGATTTCGAAACACTCATGTTCCCTTCTTTCTATCGTACTTGACTTAGTATCTCATGTAATTTCACTGACTCATTGCTAGTCAATAGTTTCGAAAGATCAACCACAGGAATGAGACGGTCCGTCAGATTGCAGATATAGTCGACTAACCCCATACCGGTACTGTCTAGACTGGAAGCAGGTTTCTCAAGGCAATCCTTGTTTACCGTCAGCACTTCTGTTACATTATCAACTAAGTAACCAACCATCTGATCCTTCATTTCCACAATCAATATTTTTCTAGTCGAATCCTCTCCTTCACAAGCATTAATTCCGAACTCTTCTCCCAAATCTACCACTGGTATTACGCTTCCACGTAAGTTGATAACTCCTACTACAGACGAAGGCATATTCGGAAGCGCTACGATTTGGGGAACATTAATGATTTCGCGGACTGACAGAATTGATATAGCGTATTCATTGTCATTTACAGCAAAAACAACAAGCTGAAGTTCCTTTTCCTTAGTTACGTATACGTCCTTCACACTCTAACCTCCCTCAAATCAAAAGCTCTACCTTACTATGGGCTAATCCCCCCCTTTCCCCCCATAAAGTTCTTAAATGCCTTGACTACATCGCGGTTGAACATATGTGGTGTGTTTTTCTCCAAAAACCCAATGCATTCTGCAACACTTAATGGAGGACGATAGGCGCGGTCACTAAGCATAGCGTCACCTACGTCAGCAACAGTGACAATTTGAGTTAGGAAGCTAGGTTTCTTGACCGCCGCAAACTTTGGATAGCCACCTTCTCCGTCTGCCCACCTATGGTGACAGAGAACCATCTCCTTAATTTGTTCACTAAGAGCCATCGGCTGAAGATAGTAATAGCCAAGTGCGGAATGACTTTTAATAACTCCCTTTTCTTGTGCAGTCAATGGTGTCGTCTTATTAAGAATCCGCTCGGGAACATAATATTTACCGATGTCATGTAGCAATGCACCAATAGATAATAAGTGCAACTCGCCAACACTAACCTCTAAGATCTTTCCTAAAGCAGCAGCCAACTTCTGTGTTCGCAGGCTGTGGAGGAATGTGCTTTTGTCCAACCTTACTAATGCTGCAACTAACGGTTCTTCATTCACTGTCAGAATTCTCAAGGAGTCTTCCTTCGTTTTGGTAGCCCCATACACGCTTCTTATCACCCTCTCCACTGAAACCTCAATAGGCCAACATCCCCTAACGGGTCAGAGGCTGAACAATACCGTTACCTGGGCAAACAGCAAATAAACCCCTATTGCGAACAAATCAAGGACTTACAAATCATGACATTTATCTACATTTTCCCACATTAAGCGAGAAAAGTAAAGACCACTTTCTGAACCTTCACGCGCGCGTGAATTTTCTGTGAATTTATCAGAATATCGCGAAGCGTCACGCGCGCGTGAATTTTCTGATTCTTCCGTTTCACGCCACATTCGTTGATGCTGCTGAATAGACAAAAAAATCCCGAGACAAGCCCGAGATTATCTTATACGTGTTGAGTAAAATTGAGTAGGAGGGGGCGCCTAGCCCCCGTCCTCTCACACCACCGCTCATGCGGATCCGCAAGCGGCGGTTCGGTTGCAGTGAATCTGGCATATTATCCCTTGCACAGTCTATCCTTGGTCACTAAGCGTTCTTGCCTTCTATCCTCGGTTTCCAACCTACTTTCAGGCAAGTAACCTCTTTCGAGCAACTGCTATTCTCGCTTCCTTGGTAAACTGCGACTAATCCACTCTCCCGATAGAGGTTACTAAGAGGAGAATGGTTCATCACCTTGCATAGCGTATCGTGCAGACCTCCCCTGTTAAGGCGTACAGTCTTTCACTCCATCCATCTGCCACATCTACATAGTATACCTTCGGATAGTAATCGGGCTTCAGCTTGTATGGCAACCTTACCCGGTATACTCCGCCTTATATGTGATTTCTGTCCGTCAGACCAGAGATTTGCCTCCGACTTCCTTCAGATTCCACCTCGCGATGGACACCCTTGCCTTCAGCTATACACTTCCCACTATCAGAGCGTGTTCGGGACTTTCACCCGCTGGACTATACCCATGCAGGGCGAACCATGAATAAGCACCAATCGGCATGATTGGTGCTTTAAGTATTTAAGCAATTTCTTCCATATACACATAATCTGCAACATGGAGGCAGTCTGTACTTGACTTAGCCTTCGTCGAAGCAAGACTAGCCAAATTAATCAAGCGTCGAATAACAGCGATGGAATTAACTAGTTGAGCTTTCCTGCGCCTGCCACCTGCAATTCCTACAGCGATGGTTAGTGAAATGTTCCCACAATACTTCATAGAAGAAACCTTACGCTGAAGTTCTTGAGCAAACGTTTGACACCGCTCAGCATTACGTGTTGTTAGAATGGCGAACTCATCCCCGCCGTATCTACACAAGAACATATCTGATCCCACACTCTCCTTAAGCGTATGGGCCAGTTCTTTTAGAACCATATCGCCTTTTACATGCCCGTAGTGCTTATCGATCTGACCGAAACCGTTAACATCCGCGAACAATATGGATATTTCCTGACCTTTTTCAATCAAATCCTCCGCTTGAGCGTAGAGATAGCTGCCATTATATAGACCGGTAAGGGGATCAAGACAAGTGCTGATGGCTGTAAACAGCGATAGTTTGTCGACCAATCCAACAAATTGCTCTTGATCCTTCACTGGAAGAACCACTGTATCATAGACTTCAAACATCTCTTTAACCTTCCAAATAGAATCGCTTACTGAAACTGATGGATACTCAAAACTAAGGGCATCCACTACAATTCTATTAGGATGAGCCTTTACTAGATCTTTATATGTCACAATTCCTAAAAAGACGCCTTCATCAAATACCGCAAAATACTCTTGACTAGTCTCAACGGCATGATCAATAGTTTTTTGGACACTATCTAGGGCATAAACCGTGTGGAAATCTGTAACCAATATGTCCCTAACCCGTTTGATCATAACTCCAAAGACCTGCTGACTTTCAGCACAATATTCACCTGGGCTTTTATAATCGCCTGTTCATCAGCAAGCGTACTCCCCTCCTCTAGAATGATAGAAATTAGCTTTTCTTTTGGAAGCATTTTTAGGAGTGTTCGCCTAATAACCAAAGCCTCGATAATGGGATGATCAATCTTCTCAATAATATATTGTTCTGGTGAAAGAATATCCACCATTCTGCGGGCCGCTTCTGGACCAATTGGTGCTCTTCTACCAACAATCAAAACATCCTGCATTGGTGGCATTTCAAAATCTGAAAACCGCATGTTCATCTCAGCACGTTTTGAATACTCTGAACGTCTGTTCATCTAAATAACCCCTTCTACAGCAGATGCTGCATACCCCATTTTCGTGAGTGAAGCGTACGCCTACCCCCCATAGGCATAAATCACTTTATTCCAGCACAACGAATACTAATATTTTCTATACCAGTTTAATAATTCCTGCGAAGTACCTTTTTTTGGAATTCGGCGGACAAATTCGTGTGTCTCCCGTTCGTGAATCAACATTTGTTTATATTCACATTTTCTATGCATCCCGACTAAATCCTGTGATTTAGACACAAAAAAACCCGAGATAGACTCGGGATTAGTCTAGACTAGTTTAAATGACAATGACCTCGCGTCGGAAATTGGACAATTCCTCAGCCGGACCCTGCCGAATTACAATACAGTCTTCGAACCGAAAACCCATGTCAGGCTTAGCCAAAAACATATCGGCATGAAATGTCATGTTCTCCTGCAGAACAATATCTGAGCTGGTTTCAATAAATGGATATTCACACTCCATCTGACCGCAACCATGAGCTGGCCCGTATAGAATTGTGTCACCATAGCCTCGGTCCCTAATAAATCCATGTACTTTTTTGGCCACTTCAGAAGCACGAACACCACTACGCATAGAATCAATAGTAAGATTCTCAGCATCACATCCAACCTGCATAAAGTCACGCATTTCCTTAGTACACCGACCCAATACTATAGGCCGGGCAATACTAGTACTGTATCCTGAAACTTTAGCACCAATCTGAACGTGAATGAATTCCCCCTCTTGAATCTTCCTAAGACTGGGACGGCTGATAGCCTGTATAGAATTGGGGCCACTGCAGCACCATATGGGATAGCCAATGGCTTCAGCCCCTGCATCCAGCATGGCTTTTGTGGCAATCGCGACTACCTGTACTTCGGTCATTCCCGGTTTGATCTGTTCCACTACAGCCTTAAACCCTATTTCTGATATCTTAGCTGATTCCCTCAAACAAGCGATTTCTGCCGGTGTCTTAATCAGCATAACTTCCCTTACTACATCATCTGCATCAACAATCTCACCATCACCTAATGCCCCTTCAATTCCGGCGTAGATTGTGTGTGGAAACATGTGGAAACCAGCAATCCCTAACCTTTCAGTGGGAAACTCGCTGAACACATCTTCCCACGTTGATAAATCAGCGCCTGGATATTCCGGTTGAGCAGATTCACGAAAATCGGTAAGGCGCATTATTTTAGGAATCTTCGATCGGCTCTTCGCGTAAGTTAAGCTTTCTGGTCCAATCAATAAGGCCGGTTCGCCTGAGACTGGGATAAGCACCGCTGTCGTCTCAAAGCTCGGCCAATAATCAGCAAAATAACGAACATATGCAGGCTCTGCTTCATGTGAAAATGCAAGCAAAGAGTGGAGATTTTCCCGTTTCATTATGTTCTGAACTTTCCTAATCCGTTCCTGAAATTCACTTTTAGGTATTTCAATGGTCATTCGTCTCTTCCTCTCTTTCCGGTCTTGTCGAAACCATACATATTATCCCATAAGAGACTCTACTCTATGCGCGCAAAAGGAGGGCCCTAAAGAGCCCTCCTTTTCTACCTGTGTCAGCACTATTCTGCGAAAGAATCTTGTGTTACTAGCTCTAGCGGAATTAAAATCTGACTTGGTAGTGTTTCACCATTGAGATACTGAAGTGACGCCTCAATACCCATAACTCCCAGCTTATAAGGTGAACCTTCTACTGTAGCATCCATCTCGCCAAGGCGCACTGCATCTTTAGCCTCTGGGTCTGCGTCAAATCCGACTACAACGATCTTGTCCTGTTTGCCTGCGGCCTCAATCGCCCGCAGAGCACCTAAGGCCATCTCATCATTTTGGGCAAAAATAGCATCTACATCAGGATGGGCTTGAAGTAAATTCTCTGTCACATTCATGCCTTCTACCCGATTGAAGTTGGCAGTTTGCTTTGCTAACAATTTAATTCCTTCGTACTCGCCAATAGCTTCTTCAAATCCCTGTGCTCTATCGCGCTGAGCTGAACTTCCCATGACGCCTTCCAGCATAATTACATTACCTTCACCGTTTAGACGCTCTGCAATATACTGACCAGCGGCACGGCCGCCTGCAACGTCATCAACACCAATATAGGTTAAGACTTTATCAGAGTTGACTGTTCGATCAATAGTAATAACTGGAATGTTAGCTTTGTGAGCAGCTTCCACAGCCGAAACAAGGACATCAGAATCAACAGGTGCTAGAAGCAATAAGTCCGGTTTTCTAGTAATAAGGTCTTCTACCTGCGACAGCTGCTTAGCTGCACTGTCTTCTGCATTTGTTACTACAAGGCGTACTTGAGCTTCTTCAGCAGCTTCCCGTACACCATTTTCCATTTCAACAAAGAATGGAATGTTTAGTGTGCAAAAGGCAACAGCAATTTCTACAGTATCCTTTGCAAAAACATGACCTACGTTGACAGTTCCCAGTAGGAGTGTGAGCACTGCAAACCACACTAAAGTCTTTTTCATAGTCTTTCAGCCTCCAATTAGTTTTTTGGTTCCATTTCGACTACGCCTGTGACTGTTCTACGCTCGATTTTGTTAGTTTTGTCTGCTTATTTCGTGCATACCCGTCCATGAGCACTGCCCCGACAACGATCACCCCCTTGATTACTTGTTGGTAATACGATGAAACGTTGAGCAAGTTTAGACCATTATTAATTACACCAATAATTAATGCGCCAACAAGCGTACCTGAGATGGCCCCCTCGCCCCCAAACATGCTGGTTCCACCAATAACAACGGCAGCAATAGCATCTAGCTCAAACCCACTCCCAGCTGTTGGGTCTGCCGAACCAAGGCGTGATGTCAATACAATACCAGTAATTGCTGATAAGAATCCCATCAGTGTATAGACTTGAACTAGACGCTTGTTTTTATTAACGCCAGAATAGACAGCTGCTTCTGGGTTTCCACCAACTGCATATACTTCTCGACCAAATACTGTGTGTTTAGCAGTTAAGTGAGAGACAATCAAAATAATTCCTAAGATAATTACAGGTACTGGTATACCTCCCATGTAACCTGCTCCAAAAAATCGAAACGATGTGCCCAAATTGTAAATGGGTCGTCCACCTGTATAAATCAAGGTCAATCCTCTAGCAGCAGTTAACATACCTAAGGTAACAATGAAAGGTGGAACACCCCCCTTGGTAATAATCGTTCCGTTCACAAAACCGATCAAACCACCAATGAATAGACCTGCCACTACTGCTATCCCAAGGTTTACACCACTTGATAATAAACCAGCTGTTACAGCACCCGTTAGGGCTACTTGGGAACCGACAGAAAGGTCAATGCCTCCTGTAAGAATGATGAAGGTCATCCCAATAGCCAATATACCATTAATGGAGATCTGTCGAATAACGTTTATAAGGTTTGAAGCTGTAAGAAACACTGGTGATAAAAAGGATAATACAGCACAAATCAGCAGTAACACTAGGAGAATCCCATACTTTTGAAGAAACGACTTTTCCATTTTATTTACCTCCCTCTTATCGTGCTTTTAGAGTGCACAACTGAGTATTTTCTCTTGTGTTGCTTCGTGGGAAGCAAACTCCTGCACGATCTTCCCCTTCGACATAACTAGAATCCGATCGCTCATTCCTAGAATCTCTGGCAGCTCAGAGGAGATCATTAATACTGCCCCGCCTTCCTGAACAAAAGCGCCAATTAGACGGTGTATTTCTGCCTTAGCTCCAACGTCTACCCCTCTTGTAGGTTCATCCAAGATCAATACCTTAGGATTGGCCAACGCTTCTTTAGCAAAAACAACTTTCTGCTGATTACCTCCACTTAGATTGCCTACGATCTGTTTTACAGAAGGGGTCTTGATTCTGAGCTGTGATACAGCTCCCTCCACTTCATCTGCTTCTTTAGCACTGTCAACAAAGCCTAGAAGTCTTTTAAGCCTCGAGAGTATAGCTAAAGAAACATTGTGCTGGACAGACATTTTCATTATCAAGCCTTGGGACTTCCGATCCTCTGGAACCAAACAGATACCGGCCTTGATAGCATCGAGCGGTTTTCGAATCACACATTCTTCTCCATCGAGATAGATGTGACCAGAATCTGGTCGTGTTATCCCATACAAACAGCGGGCTAATTCTGTCCGTCCTGCTCCTACCAAGCCGGAGATCCCCAATATTTCACCAGCACTAAGATTGAAACTAATGTCATGAAACTCGCCCGTGCGGCTCAAATTCTCAACTTCTAGAACAGGCTCGCCGATCTCAACCTGTATCTTTGGGAACATAGTAGTAATCTCACGTCCCACCATCAGCTGGACAAGCTCCTCTATAGTACAATCATGAATATCTCGAGTCTGAATAAACTCTCCGTCTCGAAGAACGGTTACAGAGTCGGCGATTTCGTACAGTTCTTCCAGTTTATGGGAGACAAAGATGAACGTGATCCCTGAAGCTTTAAGTGTGTTAATTACCTCAAATAATTTCCGAATCTCACCAGCAGATAAGGACGATGTAGGCTCATCCATAATAACTAACTGAGCGCCCTGAGATAGGGCTTTGGCGATTTCAACAAACTGCCTTTGGGCAACACCTAGAGTGCCTACTACTGCCCTTGGCGAAATCTGGATACCCAACTTCTTAAAAACTTCTTCTGTGTCTTTATGCAATTTCTGCCAGTTCACTATGGCAGATTTGGTAAAGGGCAATCTCCCCATAAAGACGTTTTCACTGACAGTGAGGGCCGAGACTAGATTGAGCTCTTGATGAACGGTCGCAATCCCCAATTCTTGAGCCTGCCGTGGAGTTTGGATGTTCACTTCTGTGCCGTTAAAGAAGATTGTTCCACTATCAGCTTCATGAATTCCACTGAGAATCTTGATCAAAGTAGATTTTCCGGCGCCATTCTCACCAATGAGGGCTCGAACTTCCCCCCGTCTCACTCCGAATGTTACATCCTTTAATGCTTGGACTCCTGAGAAGCGCTTTGATACCTCTTTTACTTCCAGAAGATAATCATTAGCCATTCGCCTTTACCTTCTTCCTTATTCAGAAATGCAATATCTTTCATGCTTCTAGGGTGCTGCTAGCAAACACCCTAGAACCACTAGTCAGCTGAATGAAACTGGACTATTTTTTAATGTATTTTAGAGTTCTCCCCAGCTAGACCCATACCTCTTGGGAACTAGTGCTTACTTAACATGGTTTTGGTAATGGCAAATTCACGTTTTCCTGCAATAACCCATTACAAACGTATTTCAGAGATTGACACAAAAAAAGCGCCTCGGTATAGTAAAAAATACCAAGACGCTTCTTAAGTTTCCATGTTAATACTCAACATTCTACCAGCTCTAAAGCAAGCTATCTACCTAGTCATTCACCTTTCTGGAGTTAACATCGACTAACACGGCTATCATGAGAATAAATCCT
>JAAYRO010000183.1 GCA_012518735.1 Bacillota bacterium | reverse complement strand
GAGGCCATTGAGGCACTAAAGATTGCGCTGGCTGCTTGCGAATCGGCTGAAACTGGCGAAGTAGTTTGGTTGGGAGGTGCCACTCGTGGTTAAAGTAGGTCTTATAAGTCTAGCACATATGCACGGTATTAGTTATGCCAATGCCTTAAAGAGCATACCCTATGCAGAACTTGTAGGTATTTATGATAGGGACGGGCAGCGGCGGGATAAATATGCCAAGGAATTTGGTGTAAAGAGTTTCTCGGATCTGGAGAGCTTACTTAAAGAGGTAGATGCAGTCATTATTTGCTCTGAAAACTCGCTGCACGCAGAATACACCATTAAGTCAGCACAGGCTGGAAAACACGTTTTGTGTGAAAAGCCTCTTGCGTCGAATCTGGCTGATGCAGAGAAGATGGTAGAGGTCTGTAAGGAAAATAACGTTATTCTCCAGACTGCATTTCCCATTCGATTTTCTACCCCAGTGGTAAGAGCGAAAGAGATTATTGACAGTGGAGCTATTGGTGAAATCTTGGCTATTGCTGGAACAAACCACGGGAAAATGCCTCCAGGGTGGTTTTTAGATAAAGAACTGGCTGGTGGTGGAGCTGTGTTTGACCATACAGTTCATGTAGTGGATATTATGCGCTGGTATCTCAATAGTGAAGTTGCCCAAGTCTATGCAGAAGTAGATACGCTGCTCCATGATGTAGATATTGATGATGCCGGAATGCTTACAATGGAATTTGAAAATGGCGTTATTGCCACTTTGGATCCGTGCTGGTCTCGACCGAAAACATTCCCAACATGGGGTGATGTTACCATGAAGATTGTGGGAACGAAAGGAACGCTAGCAGTGGATGCGTTCGCTCAAACGGGCGAGGTTTTCTCCGATGTTGTAGGTCACAGCCAGTACAATTTCTGGGGAGACGATGCGGATCAAGCGATGGTAAAGGATTTTATCGATTGTATTGTGGAGAAAAGGCCACCACGAGCCAGTGGTGTTGATGGCATGCGGGCCACAGAAGTTGCTTTAGCCGCCTATGAATCAGCGAATCAAGTCAAGCCAGTTAAACTTCGCTAATTTTTTTGAAGAAGGAAATAGATAAAAAACGTCCCTAGAGTTTGTTCTCTAGGGACGTTCGTTATTAGAGTACGTTTACGCTTCTTTGGCCAACACTTCAACATACTGCAGAAATTCTGAAAAAATGAGGGTGCTCGCACCTACGAGTTTGACCCGGTCTTTGAGCTGACCGGGGAGAATGGTTAAGGGGCGCCGTTCGTGCGATGGTAAAACTCGTTTACGAACTGTCTGGGCCACTCGATCAATGGCTAAGCTGCCCAATGTCTCGATAGTAGTACCTCCAAGAATGACTGCTGCTGGATCAAACATGTTAATCAAATTGGCAATACCAATAGCCAGATAGTCCATACAATCGTTAATGACAGATAGTGCAGCTGGATCCCCCTGTTTAGCTGCCTGCACAAGGATATCTAGACTGATGTGAGAGATTTGTCCACCTAAGAGATCGCGCATTGCAGTGTCTGCTCCCATGGCCAGCAGATGGATAGCTCGACTGAGAAGAGCAGGTTCTGCTGCCATAACCCCAAGGCATCCTTTATTACCACATTTGCACTGGGCACCATTAGGTTCAACAGTTGTGTGTCCGAATTCTCCCGCATTACCAAATGCGCCGCCGTAAATCTGATTATTGATAATGATGCCTGCTCCAATACCTGTCTCTACTGATACATAGATAAGGTCTTTGATTTTCTGACCAGCTCCCATCAGTTTTTCGCCAAGAGCTGCTGCATTCATATCATTATCAATCCGAATAGGTAGGGAAAAGTGGTTTGTCAATGTGTCGTATAATGGTACATCTGTAAGTCCTAAACTTGAGGAGTAGACGATGGTTTCTTTCGCCCGATCGAGCAGGCCTGGAGTTGCTACGCCGATTCCAAGTATGTTCGAGTGATGTTCTTTATTTAGGTCAAGGATTTCTGCTGTATGTTTAACAATATCCTGTAAGAATGAATCTTTGTTTGTCAGATCTGGTTCGTATTGGGTAATAGAGAGAATATTGCCCTCTAAATCCATAAGTCCAACACTGGTTTTCCGCACCCCAATATCAATGCCTAATGCTAAGCGGGCGGCAGGTTCAAATGTAAGTAAAATGGGTCTTCTTCCACCGCTTGATTCGCCAGTCCCGATTTCCTTCACAAGCTTTTCTTGAATCAATTCGTCAACGAGTACAGAAACAGTTGTTGGACTGAGGTTCGTAGACTTAACTAATTCTGCTCGGGAAATTGG
>JAAYRO010000182.1 GCA_012518735.1 Bacillota bacterium | reverse complement strand
TTTCACTCTGCAATTTGCTTATGGCCCGTTTCTCAATACGGGATACGTAAGAACGAGAGATTCCCAACAGCCGACTGATCTGACGTTGAGTCTGGCGGTCATTGTTTCCCAGACCGAAACGGAGCTCCAATACTGTTCTTTCACGCTTCGACAAGCAGCTGAACTTCTCAGCAAGCTGCGCTTGATCAATTTGGAGTTCTACCTTCTCCAAAACATCATCTGTGTCTGAACTCAAGATATCGATGAGGCTTATTTCATTTCCTTCCCGATCCGCGCCAATGGGATCATAAAGCATAATCTCACTGCGGGAACGTTTTGTAGCCCGCAGATGCATCAAAATTTCAATTTCAATGTCAAAAAGGCTATCAAAAGGTAATGAGTGTAACACTGTCCTGTCCGACCTGAGCTTCCTTAACAACTAATCGAAGAAGTTCGCGTTTTGCTGGTAAGGACAAGCCCTGCAGCAATTGGGAAACATTTTCTGTCGCTCTATCCTCAGAACCAACTGTTTGCCACTGACTAAGTTCTAAAACTGTAATTAATTCCCTTTCCCGCTCATTAAAGGCTTGTAGAACAGCAGACAAGTCTTCAGGAAGTATAGTCAATGACGCCAACTCCCTTAAGAGATCAGTTTTTCTACGCTGCAGCAGCTCCAATTCTTTCTTCATTTGCCCAGCGTACACTGGCTGGGTAGACTCATTATGAGAACGAGGCCATCTAGAGGACAACAACTTACTAAAAAAGATCCAAACTGCACTGTCCACGTCTTCTTTTAGAACCCTTAATCCACACCCTTTCGATTGGGATTCTACATAATACGCTGTCGCTTTTCCTCTGCTGGAGATTCGTTTGCCCCGCAGTCCTAAACCACATTGAGAACAACGGGCTAATCCACTGAGTAGATAATCTGATTCTCGCCCTGCATACCATTTACGCGACTTCTCTAATCGGGTCTGTACCTGAAGAAAGATCGTTTCATTAACAATTGCAGGACAGGGAATGAGAATCCAATCATCCTTCGGTCGTAAGCGAATCCCTTGAACTGATGATTGCCATTTGTTCTGATAGAATTCACCAATATAGGCACGGTTCTCCAGAATCTGACGAACTACCTGACGATGCCACTTCGCAGCTCCTCTCTTAGTAGGAACACCTTTTTCCGTTAAGAATTGCGCTATTCCAGATATACCCCGTACACCCATTGGAGGCGATAGAAACCAACTGAATATGAGACGAACCACTTCTGCTTCACAGTGATTGACCACAAGTCTTTCCTGAATGGGGTCGAAGTCAAATCCATAAATCTGAAAGTCTCTCAAAACCCGCCCCTGCCTCGCCTTTTCACGGCGTCCCCGGCACATACGTTCTGTAATCTTGGCCTTTTCAAACTCCGAGATAGCTCCCCTCAGCGCATAAAACAATGCTCCTTCCGGTGTCTTAGCGTAATCACCATTCACAAACGTGATTTCTACACCGTGACGCTCGAACTCATCTGTGAGAATTAACTGATTCAGCAGTTTACGAGAAAGACGATCCGGGTCCAAACAAACAACTGTTTGAACAAGACCTCCTCGAACTTGCTTCCGCAGTCGTTCAAGAGCTGGGCGCACTAAGGTTTCTCCAGAGACACCTTCATCAGCAAAAATCACATAGGGGCGCTCCTTAACCAGACTAACACACTCCCGTATCTGAGCCGGAATGCTGAATCCCTGCCTGGCCTGTTCCTCCGTACTCACCCGAACATAGATCCCTACCAGTGATTGTTCCCTCCTTCAATCTTTTCAGGTATCTGACGCAAGCTGTCATCCTCTCCCTAAAGAACTCGCCTTGATGAATCCGAACATTCATAGAACCCCCCCTTTGATAGATTCTATGTCACCTTCTTGTCCCTCATGTTATAATGGGTCAAAAGGAGGTCATCATGACCATGTTTGAAATGGCGATTTTCGATCTAGATGGGGTCATTGTTGACACGGCCAAATATCATTATTTAGCGTGGCACCGACTAGGTAAGGAACTAGGATTCAACTTCACTAAAGAGGACAATGAGCGTCTAAAAGGCGTAAGCCGCATGCGATCTTTGGACATTCTATTAGAAGTGGGAGGAATTGAGAAAACTGCGGAAGAAAAAGAGGCATTGGCGACCAAAAAGAACCAGTGGTATGTGGATTATATCATGGAAATGGATGAATCAGAAATTCTCCCAGGCGTCCTTTCCTTTATTAACGAATTGCATCAAGCTAAGATCAGGACTGCCCTCGGGTCAGCCAGCAAAAACGCCCGCACGATTCTTGAAAGAGTGGGCTTGACAAACCATTTTGATGTAATTGTCGATGGAAATCTTGTTTCAAAAGCTAAACCTGATCCAGAAGTGTTTTTATTAGCTGCACAAAAACTTCAAATTCCTCCAGATAAGTGCATTGTATTTGAAGACGCACAGGCGGGGATTGAGGCAGGCAATAAGGCCGGTATGCTCACGATCGGTATTGGAGATCCTCAACTTCTGAAAGATGCTAACTTAGTTTTTTCAGGATTTGAAGAATTGACCCTTCTCCACCTCATTATGTGCCTTGCATAATCTGCTTAGTTGTGCAAACGATTGCCAAGATCTCTATAATCGGATATGATTATGTTAAATAAAAGGAAGAAAAGAGGGCTTTTCATGAAACTCTTCTACGATGTCCATGAGTGGCAAGTTGTTGAGGACGGGTTCCATCCTGCCCAAAATAGAGTGACCGAAAGTATTATGAGTCTAGGTAATGGATACATGGGTATGCGGGGCGGCTTCGAGGAATCTTATTCTGGAGACAGTTTACAGGGTACGTATATTGCAGGGGTATATTACCCTGATAAAACAGTTGTGGGCTGGTGGAAGGTGGGCTATCCAGAGTATTTTGCTAAAGTGCTCAATGCTGTTAATTTTATAGGCGTTGATGTGATTTTAGACGGTACCACCTTAGATCTAC
>JAAYRO010000181.1 GCA_012518735.1 Bacillota bacterium | reverse complement strand
TCAGAAGCTGTCAGGAGAGAAGCGGATTTACGATGACTTGACAGATTAATCAGGAAAGGGCTGTGGAATAATCCCTTAAAACTTAGTGGACAATAGTGGAGATAGGGCACTGTGATTAACTAGGTTGGAGGGATTATTTTGATCACCCAAAGCGACCAGGTTTTAAGCACAATCGAAGAACGTATTTCGGAGGTGTTGGTTTCTAGAGGAAAAACGGCCGAGGTCTTAGACTATATTAAGCTGGGACGTGGCAAAATGCTCCGTCCCCTACTGGTTGTACTTACAGTTGAGTTGTGTGATGGTGAACTCGATTCAAGTGTAGTGGATACAGCAGCTGGGGTCGAATTAGTTCATACTGCCTCCCTCATTCATGACGATGTTATTGATGATGGTGTAACACGGCGTGGGTTGGATACTGTTCACCGCAGACATGGTACGTCGGTAGCGGTGTTGGCTGGTGATTTCCTTTTCGCTTCGGCTTTTCATTTGTTTTCCAAAGTTCCTAATTCAGGTGTGCTCAGTATTATGACCTCAGTGATTCAAGTAATGTGCACAGGGGAAATCAATCAACTGCTCAATCCTGCTCTGGACGAGACAAATTACTGGACATGGGCCTATCAGAAGACCGCTTGTCTACTTGGGGGATGCTGCCGCCTAGGCGCGATTATTACTAACCAGGATAGGCAAAAAGGTGCAGTCTTACAGGAATTTGGTGAATGTATTGGATTGGCCTTTCAGTTGACTGATGATGTGCTTGATTATCGGGGACATAATGACAAGATGGGTAAGAAACGAGGAACCGACTTCAAATCCCGTGTATGGACACTGCCCACTATCAGGGCTTACCAGCAAGGTTTGATTCCTTTCACGTGGTACGATGGGGATTTTGAGGTGATTCAGAATGTCCTTGAGAAAGAGGGAATTCTAGACGAAGTATGGGGATTGGCCGAGGGTTATGTGAATCGGGCTGTTGGAATCATAGATCAGTTCCCAAACAGTCGGGCAGGAGATGACATCATTGATTTATCTAGAGCCATTCTCACCCGGGAATTGTGATCTACGGTATGAAGCTCAAGTTTCGGAGTAGGGTACATAAATAAAGCATTGTCTGCGCTCCGGTGTCGCTTGCTAAAGCTTCTACGATCTTTTTCAGTCCCTGTTCTTGAACCTTACGGTCTGATCCGTATAATGCGATTAACCCCTGAATGACAGTCTGATGAAAAGAGGGATAGGGAAGAGATGGAGTGCGCTGCCTGCTTTCAGCAGCAAATCTCTGCAATGAACCATACTTCGTATGTTCTGAAGAATAAAAAGACATGAAGTTCAAGTCCCCATGTGCCCTGTCTTCTTCAAGGTCAATGAAGTAGTCGAGAAGAATGTGGAGGCCTTGAATCCAGGGAAAATAAGCCTCGACCATTTCATCCATATTAGGGGGCGGAGGCTTGAAGCTAACTGCAAACAAGAAGAAAAGCCCCAAGGTGGAACCGGCTGCAGCAGCCCATTCGTTCCATGCAAGTTTTGTACCAAACGTTTGAGCTGTCCAGTCTTGCAGTAGTTTCTCACCATATTGGGGAACATGTTTGAGAGTCTGAAGCTCACAGTAGTACGTCCCCAGCTTGAGGGCAGTCGGCTGAAGCTCTTCGTAGTACGGTACGGCAGTCAGCAGCTCCTGGCATGTTTGCACAAGACGGCTTAAATAGACAGTTTCGGAGTAGGGATATAGCAGATAGTAATCCTGCAGAGAAGCATATGGGTTTAGGGCGTCTAAGAAACTGTAATGCAAAACCCTAAAAGCCGACGGTTCGGTTACCATAAGCCGGTCACAGAGGTTGTCTAGATAGTCGCTTATGGTCTGGAGACTAACTATAAGACGGAGCATGAGGTTTCTATTCACTCCTGGATAATGCGCGTACACAGAACCACCGATACAATGAAAGGCCTTGTTCTTGATGCTCAGTTTCGCCTGGGTCCGTAATGGTTCGGGAAGTGTATGGGCTATTCTTAACCACGATTTTAGCTCTCTTCTTACTAGTGGTATTGTTCTTATAAATCGTCTAAGTAAATTAGTCCTTTCCCAATGTCCCATTGGTTTCACCCCTAGGTTAATGTAACCACAAGGGAGAACAGTTACTCCTTTCTATTTCAGGAAGGAAAAAGAGGAAAAAAAAGAGAAATAGAACTGCAGTAGAATTTAGGAAGGACTGATGATGATTCCTAATGCTGATTGCTTAGTCTTTATGGACGTAGAAACAACAGGCCTGGACGCCCAACAAGAGCGGATTATAGAGGTCTTTCTCTTGAAGATAGCCCGTTCAGGCCATGTAAGTGAATATGAAACATTAATCCATCCGGAGCGGCCTATTCCAGCAGTAATTACAGAGATTACGGGAATTACGGATCAAGATGTAGCGGAGGCCCCAACGGAAGCTGAGGTTGCCCATGAGATTCGTGAGTTCATTGGCAGTGGAATACCTGTAGCCCATAATCTGCCTTTTGATCGACGTTTCTTTAATGCAATGTTTGCCCGCAACAACCAAGTCCAGTTAAGTGCAGCTGGCATAGACACTCTGGCCCTAAGTAGGCAGTTGTTTCCTAGACTATGCATCTATCCAGAGGGAGGCGGTAGTCACCGATTGAGCAACCTTATGTATCACTTTGGACTACAGAACGCTTTTGCCAACTCCCATCGAGCTAGAGATGATGTAATGCTGTTAGTTGAGGTATACCGTCATCTGCAGGATTATGCCAGTGGGCGGATGGGAATTACGTATCCATCTGCAGTTACCCATGGCTGTCCCACCTGTGGAGCCGCTATGAAAATGGAGTTCTATGAGGGGGAAAGGGTCTTAGTTTGTACGAAACAACCGGCCTGCAGCGAAAGACTCGTAGTGTAAGGGTTGACATATACCCTCGAGGGGTATATAATGTGGTTAGAAATTGAAGATTAAAGGAGGAATTGACTATGCCTGCAACATTACAAGATAGTAACTTCCAAAAGGAAATACTTGATCACAAAGGCGTAGCTTTTGTTGATTTTTGGGCACCGTGGTGCGGACCCTGTCGGATTGTAGGTCCCATTATTGAAGAGCTTGCTATAGACTATGCTGATAAAGTTAAGGTCGGTAAGCTGAACGTCGACGATAATCAAAAGACAGCTCGTGACTTTGGAGTTATGAGTATTCCTACCATGGTTATTTTCAAAGATGGCAAGGAAGTGGATCGGATTATTGGTGCAATGCCTAAACAGGTCATAGCCGATCGACTAGACAAGTGGTTAGATTAGTCCGCTTGACAAAGCACTCAGAATACTGTAAGATAAATTAGGTGGCGCGGGGTGGAGCAGTCTGGTAGCTCGTCGGGCTCATAACCCGAAGGTTGTCGGTTCAAATCCGGCCCCCGCAACCAAATTTCGCAGCTTAGACCGGTTTGTCAACCGGTCTTTTTTTTGGCATTGTGTATTATTGGGGGGAAAGTCATGCCAATACCGGTTATTGCAGGTATTATTATTAAAGATGACCAAGTGTTATTATGTCAAAGGAAAGAAGGGGCCTTAGCCGGTAAGTGGGAGTTTCCTGGTGGGAAGCTGGAAAATGGGGAAACACCAGAAGAATGCCTACAACGGGAAATTCGAGAGGAATTAAACATTGAGATCTCTGTTTCAAGAATATACAAGGCCGTTCATATGCACTATGATCATGGTGATTTTCTGTTAATCGGCTATCTTGCTGAACATGTTTCAGGTGATATCAGCCTCTCAGTACACCGAGATTGTGCTTGGGTGAACATTGAGAGGCTTACTGACTAT
>JAAYRO010000003.1 GCA_012518735.1 Bacillota bacterium | reverse complement strand
CGAGAAGATGGTTACGAATCGTATATCTCCCAAGGAGGCACCAATGTCTCCGGTGGACAGAAACAACGTCTTTCCATAGCCAGAGCTTTGGTACGTCAACCAAGAGTTTATCTGCTGGATGACACTTTTTCTGCATTGGATTACAAAACAGATGCTCGTTTACGAACGGAGTTTAGAAAAGCCGCTGCTGACTCTACTATCATTGTTGTAGCACAGCGGATCAGTACTGTTCTGCATGCAGAACAGATTATTGTCTTAGAGGCAGGACGAGTGGTTGGTCGAGGCACACATGATGAATTGATGGAAAGCTGCCAGGTTTATAGGGAAATTGTAGCTTCCCAATTTAGTGAGGAGGCTGTTTCATGAATAAAGAACAACGACGCAAAAAAGGTCCTGCAGGAGGCGGCCATGGTCCTGCAGGAATAGGACGACCTGTTGAAAAAGCGAAAGATTTTAGAGGTACTGTAAAACGTTTAATGCATTACATGCGTCCACACAAGTGGCGTGTTATTCTCGTACTGCTGTTAGCTGCATTGAGCACTTTGTTCAGTATTCTGAGCCCCAAAATTATGGGAAAAGCCACCACAAAGATTTTTGAGGGATTAATGGCTAAAATGCGTATGGTGCCAGGGGCAGCCATTGATTTTGCAGCCATTGGGCAGATATTAATGGTGCTGGGAGGACTGTATGTCGCTAGTGCACTGTTCAGTTATATTCAGCAGTACGTGATGGCTGGTGTTGCCCAGAGAACAGTTTTTGATATGCGAGAAGAAATCAGTCAGAAGCTGTCTCGCCTTCCCCTGAAATATTATGACTCTAATGCACACGGGGACATCCTCAGCCGTATTACCAATGATGTAGATACAGTAAGCCATACTCTTCAGCAGAGTATCACTCAACTCATTACTTCTGTTGTGAGTTTAGTAGGAGTGCTGGTGATGATGCTCACCATCAGCCCAATCATGACCCTGATTACTCTGGGAATGCTTCCTCTCAGTCTTATAATAAGTATTTTTGCAGCATCTAAGTCGCAGAAATACTTTGCAGGACAGCAGAGAATTCTCGGAGAACTTAATGGGCATGTGGAAGAGATGTACACAGGTCACGCCATTATCAAAGCCTACGGTTTAGAAGAAGATTCAACTAGCACATTTCGAGATGTAAATGACGAGCTTTATGAAAATGGTTGGAAGGCCCAGTTTATATCAGGCGTTATTATGCCCCTCATCGGTTTAGTGGGTAATATTGGATATGTTGTGATTTCTGTGGCAGGTGGGATTTTCGCATCTCGAGGCCTTATTACAATAGGGGATATTCAGGCGTTTATTCAGTATTCCCGTCAATTCACAATGCCCATTACCCAGACTGCAAGTATTGTGAACATTCTTCAGTCAACTGTAGCTGCTGCAGAGCGGGTCTTTGAACTCTTAGATGAAGAAGAAGAACTGGCCGATGCAGATGATGCTGTAACAATCACTAATCCAAAGGGTGAGATTGAGCTATCGAATGTTCAGTTTGGTTATGATCCAGTCAAAACAGTGATTAAGGATCTCAGTCTTAAGGTGAATCCAGGACAAACCATAGCTATTGTGGGACCAACGGGGGCAGGTAAGACCACTCTAGTCAATCTGCTGATGAGGTTTTATGATGTGGATGGGGGTACTATCACCTTTGACGGTCACGATATCATGCAGATCAAACGTGGAAACTTACGAACCATGTTTGGAATGGTTCTGCAGGATACGTGGTTGTTTGAAGGAACCATTCGAGAAAACATTGCCTATGGACGGAGTGGAGCCACAGATGATGAGATTGAAGCAGCTGCTGCAGCCGCTCACGCTGATCATTTTATTCGCACACTACCTGATGGATATGATACAATTCTAAAGGAGGATGCATCCAATATTTCGCAGGGTCAGAAACAGCTCCTTACGATTGCAAGGGCAATCCTTGCCGACCCTACTGTCTTGATCTTAGATGAAGCCACTAGTTCTGTTGATACTCGTACAGAGCTTCTGATTCAACAGGCAATGGGTCGGCTTATGGAAGGGCGTACAAGCTTTGTAATTGCGCATCGGTTATCTACCATCCATGGAGCTGATCGAATCCTAGTAATTAATCAGGGCGAAATTGTAGAACAGGGTACACACGAAGAACTGCTTAAGATGGATGGTTTTTATGCAGAGCTGTATTACAGTCAATTTGCTGCTCAACTTCCTGATAAAGTAGGATAGCGGTCTTCGATGAATTCCATTATTTTTGTGGTGATCTGCTGATTATAAGGAGGAACGACAGGTACATTATGGGTTCCTCCATCCAACCACAAACAGTCTTTTTTTGGCGATGATATGTTATTATAAATAATGCTGGCACTTTCTGGACGAACCGTATCATCATCTTTGGTTTGGATCACGAGAGTGTCAGTAGTAATCTGAGGCAGAATGCGGCGAGTATGGACAGCCAAACGATGAAGCTCAGCCGCTGCAGCCACAGGAAAATGAGGGTAATGGAGCAGATACCTCTGTTGTTCTGGCGGCCACTCTTTCTGAGGCAGTGAAGTGTATTTCCGAAAATATTTGAGGAGCCAGGTTAGGCTGGTGAGCCGATTGAACGGTTTGATGGCGGCTGCAATAGTTACTATGCCTGCAAGTTTGTTCCGAGCTCCCATCTGCAGCGCCAACAATCCACCCATAGAGTGACCGATTACTATCACCTTGCTGCAGTGTTTTTTGAGTTCATTCACTCCCTGCTGGGCTGACTCAATCCAGTCTTCGAATTTGACTGTAAGCATATCTTGAGGCGTGGTACCGTGGCCAGGGAGTAAAATGCCATGAACGGAATATCCTTCTTGATGAAGTGCTTCGCTTATAATGCGTAATTCTGCAGGGGTGCTTGTAAAACCATGAATCAATAAGCACCCAATTTTGTTACCTGAAAAGTAGTATGGTAATCGTAGATCGTCCAATTATCTCATCCTTTCAACCATGGCTAACATAATAATAACATTCATAACACAAAAACACAACCTTCATATTTATCGAAGCGAAAGGGGGTCAAATACAATGGAGAAGAGAGTCGTGGTAGGTATGTCAGGCGGCGTTGATTCGTCTGTAGCAGCTTTACTGTTGAAACAAGCAGGGTACGATGTCATTGGTGTTTTTATGAAAAACTGGGATGAAAAAGACGAGACAGGTGCCTGCACAGCTGACGCAGATTACGACGATGTTCGCCGTGTTTGTGACCAAATTGGTATTCCTTATTACACAGTCAATTTTGAGCAGGAATATTGGGATCAAGTTTTCGTCTACTTTCTCGAAGAATATGAAAAGGGACGTACACCCAACCCAGATGTGATGTGCAACAAAGAAATAAAGTTTAAGGCGTTTCTTGAAAAAGCTCTTCAGCTAGAAGGGGATTTCTTGGCTACAGGGCATTACGCACAGATTGGTCATGGACCCCTCGGATTTACTCTAGAACGGGGAGCAGATACTAATAAAGATCAGACGTATTTCCTCTATACCTTAGGACAGTATCAGCTTTCCAAGAGTCTGTTCCCAATAGGCCATCTTACGAAAAAGGAAGTACGCCAAATAGCCATCGAGGCAGAATTGGCTACTGCTCATAAGAAAGATAGTACAGGGATCTGTTTTATTGGTGAGAAGGACTTCAAGGAGTTTTTGTCCACCTATCTGCCTGCCCAACCTGGTGAAATACGCTCTGTCGATGGGGAGTTGAAGGGATATCATGATGGATTGATGTACCATACAATAGGACAGAGGAAAGGTTTAGGTATTGGAGGAGCTGGCGAACCGTGGTTTGTAGTAGGCAAGGACCTCAAAAGTAATACCTTACTTGTTGCCCAGGGGCATGATCATCCATCTCTGTACTCAGAGGGATTGGAGGCAGTTGATATAAGTTGGGTGAGTGGAATACCTCCTCAGTCATCTTTTGAGTGTACCGCTAAGTTTCGATATCGCCAACCTGATCAAGATGTGACGGTTTATCTGTCCAAGACTGGATGTGAAGTTGAGTTCCATACAAAACAGCGAGCCATCACTCCGGGGCAAGCTGTAGTGTTTTACGATGGACCTATCTGCCTTGGAGGCGGGACTATTGATGCTGTATTATAAGGGGAGTCTGGAACATGATTGTAGGAACTTTGGTAGCTGATGTGTTTATTCCGGGAGCCACATCCTTGAAGGACAAGCGCCGAGTAGTTAAGAGTATCGTGAAACGAATCCAGAACAGGTTTAACGTTTCTATTGTTGAATTGGAGAATGAGAACCTGTGGCAGAAAGCGATAATTGGGATTGCCATCATTGGGGAAGAAAAGGAAAAAATCGAAAGGCAGCTTCAATTTGTTGTTAACTTTATGGATGCCGATCCCCGCTGGGAAGTTATTCGGGTAGAAATGGAATGGCGTTAGAGGATTTTGGGCCTATGTGGGGAAATGTAGTATTTGGTTCGGCAATAGGTGAATTAAGAAGTGGAAAATTAGGAGGGCGTTATGAACGAAAAAGTGGCAATTATGACCGACAGTACCTGTGATATACCTCAGGATATTATAGAAAAATATGGGATTCACGTTGTTCCCCTGCGTATTGTTTATGGGGAACGGGAGTATCGTGATAATGTAGATATTACAGCTGAGCAGGTATACGAGGACTTGCCTACTGAAATTCCCACGACCTCTCTTCCCTCACCAGAGGATGTTTTGAACCTATTCCATAAACTGAAAGATGAAGGATTTACACATGTTTTGGCCATTCATATTTCCTCAGGCTTAAGCGGCACAGCACAAATGATTGAAAACCTGTCGAACCAGATTAAAGGTTTGGTAGTTAAGGTCATTGACTCCAAATCCATTTCTATGGGATTGGGTTACTCAGTGATAGAAGCTGCTCAAAAACTGCAGCAGAACGCTAGTTTTGAGGCGGTTTGCGCTCATGTTCAAGGAATTCTTTCCAAAATGCGGGTTTTCTTTGTTCTCGGTACATTGGAATACCTCACAAAAGGAGGGAGAATTGGTAAGGTTGCTGGTACATTAGGCCAAATCCTGAATATTAAACTCATTATTACTGTGAACGAAGAAGGAGTCTATACAACCTATGCAAAGGTCAGAGGGCGTAAACAGTCTATTGATAAAATGTTTGAGGCCTTAAAAGAGCAACTAGCCAAATCCCGAAATAATGTGGCAGTATGCCATGGTGCGGCTGTAGAGGAAGCTCAGGCCTTGATCAACCGCATTAAGGAACTGTGCAGCATTGATGAAATAATCACAGGACATGTCAGTCCGGTTATTGGGGTTCATACTGGACCAGGAACACTGGGAATCGCAGTGTACAGTACGGACTGATGTTTATATTACAAAGGAGGTTTGCAGATGGGTGAAAAAAATCTTTCGCCTGAGTTAAAAGCAATTTTGCAGCGATCGTCTACCCTATCTAATCTATCAGCACCACAACTGGTGGAAAAAGCTGTTAAAAGAGGCGAAGGGACTCTAACAGCAAACGGTGCTTTATCCGTACGCACCGGTAAATATACAGGACGGTCACCTAACGACAAATTTATTGTGAAAGATGATGTAACAAGAGATACTGTTGCTTGGGGCGCAGTGAATCGACCAATTAGTGAGGAGAATTTCCAGAAGCTTTATGATCAAGTAATGGAATATCTCAATACTTTAGACGAAGTTTTTGTGTTTGAAGGTTATGTTGGGGCTGATCCCGAGCACCGTATGCCTTTACGTGTGGTCAATGAGTTTGCGTGGCAGAACTTGTTTGCTCGGCAATTATTTATTCGACCTAAGAGGGATGAGCTTGCCACGATTGAACCAGAGTTTACTGTTATTGCCGTGCCAGGTCTAAAAGCTGATCCAGAGAAGGACGGCACAAATTCAGAGGCTTTCGTGATTGTTTCATTTTCATCACGGGTCGTTCTGATTGGCGGTACAGCTTACGCAGGTGAAATCAAGAAGTCCATTTTCTCAGTAATGAATTACCTGCTGCCGCCGAAAGGTGTTTTATCCATGCACTGCTCGGCCAACATGGGCTCTAATGGTCACACCGCTCTTTTCTTCGGGCTTTCTGGAACGGGTAAGACGACATTGTCTAACGATCCAGAACGGCAGTTGGTTGGTGATGATGAGCATGGCTGGTCAGAGAATGGCGTGTTCAATATCGAAGGTGGATGCTACGCTAAGTGTATCAACTTATCCAGAGAACATGAACCACAGATTTGGGACGCCATCCGTTTTGGATCGGTTCTCGAGAATGTGGTCATTGACCCAGATGATAGAATACCTGACTATGATGATGGGTCGTTTACAGAAAATACCAGGGTTGCTTATCCACTGGATTATATTCCTGGTAGGGTCGATCCCAGTATGGCAGGACATCCTGATGCAGTGATTTTCCTGACAGCCGACGCCTTTGGTGTACTGCCACCAATCAGCATCTTGACCGAAGAACAGATTATGTATCACTTTGTCTCTGGTTATACCAGCAAACTAGCTGGTACTGAACGGGGGATTGTGGAGCCTGAGGCGACCTTTTCTGCATGTTTTGGTGAACCATTCTTACCATTATCACCATTGAAATATGCGGAAATGCTGAGGGATAGGGTGCACAAACACGGTTCGAAGGTCTATCTGATTAATACTGGTTGGTCTGGCGGACCTTACGGTGTTGGAGAAAGGATCAAATTGAAGTATACTAGACGAATGGTAAGTGCAGCCCTCTCTGGAGAGCTGAACGAGGTGGAAACATGGAAAGATCCCATTTTTGGTCTCCATGTTCCCGTATCCATTGAAGGTGTTCCAGCTGATATACTGAATCCTAAGAAAACTTGGGAGGATCCAGAGGCATATGATAAGAAAGCTCTGGAACTAGCAAGAGCTTTCCAAGAGAATTTCAAGAAAAAGTACGCAGACGTTGCTCCAGAGGTTCAGGCAGCTGGACCTGTTGTAGATTAGATTCATAGTGCAGAATAGTCCTTCGGATTATTCTGCACTTCTGCATTAAGAGGGAAATGACCCTATCTCAGAGAATCTCCTATAAGAAAAGGGGGGATTCTTGTGCTTAAGGTTGAGTCATTGCAGAAAACGTATCCTGGCAGACGGGGTGATCCTCCTGTGAAAGCAGTTGACAGTGTGACCTTTCAAGTAAAGGAGGGCGAACTCGTAGGCTTACTTGGCCCGAACGGCGCGGGAAAGACCACTATAGTTAAGATGATCTGTGGCTTGATTCGGCCAGATCAAGGTCAAGTCTTGATTAACGGGTTTAATATGACCTCGGCCCGCAGCAGCGCCTTAGAGAATATCAGTGCTGTGCTAGAAGGTAATCGCAACCTTTATTGGCGATTGACTGTACGGGAGAATCTAGAATTTTTTGCTGCTCTTAAGGGCAAGAATCCAAAGACTCTCACCTCTGATATGGAAAAGTATATTGATTTTTTCCGTCTTGAAGAAAAAATCAATGTTGAGGCCCGTAAACTCTCCCGCGGCATGCAGCAGAAGCTGTCTATTGCTGTGGCCATGATCGCGAACAGTCCCATACTTGTCCTTGATGAACCCACTTTAGGGTTGGATGTGCAGGCATCGAATGAGATTCGTGTTCTTCTCAAACGGGCTGTGGCAGAAGAGGGACGTACCATAATACTTACGACTCATGATATGAGTGTTGTTCAAGACACATGTGAACGTGCTGTTATAATTAGCGACGGCCGCATGATAGCTGACGATAAAGTTCACAACTTTTTGGAGCTTTTCAAAGCGAAAGTCTATCAGATTCGAATCAGAGGGCATCTTACTGAGACCCAACGTCTGGCTCTGCTGTCCATGAATGAGGTGGCTGTGGAGTCAGAATCACACGAGGGGACAGTCCTCAGTGTTCGTCTGGAAGACCCGAAGATTCTATATGATGTTTTTGCTGTTCTTGGACAGGAAAACTCCTTTATCGAGTCCATCGATAGGCAAGCGAACAACCTTGAGCGGGTTTTCTTGGAGATTCTTAGGAGGAGTGGCGGTGGTGGCCAAGAAACTGCTGTTATTTAAGGCCTTTCTCAAGAAAGAGTTCATCCTTTTCCGACGATATTTAGTGAACAGTATTGGCGGTATGCTTACGATTTACGTTATCTTTCTTCTGCTTCTTGGCAGCTACCGTGGGCTTGTAGGGGGCGGCGACCATGGGGATACGGTGGAACAGTTGGTTGTCGGTTATGTACTGTGGTTTTTTATGCTTTCTACGTATCAGGATGTGGCCTACACACTACGGCGTGAGGCCAAGGAAGGGACCCTAGAACAGCTGTATATGTCTGTTCATGGTTTTGGATGGGTTATGGGGGCAAAAGCTGCAGCCGGTTTCTTTGTAAACAGTATTCTTGTAGTAATTCTACTGCGTGCAGTGATGGTAGTAACTGGCTCAACGCTGAATATTGATCTTCTATCCATTGTTCCTATTACCATATTTACGCTTATTGGAATTTTGGGAATAGGATTTACTGTAGGTGGCCTTACTTTAGTTTTTAAGCGAATTGAAAGTTTTACTCAAATGATCCAATTTGCTTTGGTTGCCTTAGTTGCCGTAGATCCACAAAGTGTCTGGTGGGTCCGACTGCTGCCGGGTAGCTATGGAGCATCATTGGTCAGGCGCGTTATGATTGGAGGTGCCCATCTTTCCAATCTTGGGTTCTGGGAATGTGCTTTCTTCATAGTAATCAGTCTAGGTCATTTAGGATTAGGATACGGGATTTATCGCTTGTGTGAAAGAAAAGCCATGTCGGAAGGCCTGCTTGGGCACTATTAATTGAGGTGGAAAAATGTGTTTAGAGTGGTTGTGGACGCGGATGCATGTCCGCGAGCGTGTCTTAGTATTCTTCGAAAACACAAAGCTCACTGGGGATATGAACTACTGACAGTGTCGTCAGTTGATCATAATGTTGACAGCTCCAATCACATTACTGTGGGCAAAGGGCAGGATGCTGCTGATCTCGCAGTAATCAACAATACTCAGAAAGGAGATATCGTTGTCACACAGGATTGGGGTTTAGCAGCTCTGGCTTTAGGAAAAGGTGCCTATGCCATTTCCCCTTGGGGAAGAGTGTATTCGGATCAGAATATTGATTTTTTGCTGGAAGAACGTTCTATTAAGGCCCGCTTTCGCCGTTCTGGTGGAAGAACAAAGGGGCCATCGGCCCGTAGTGATCAGGATGATCGCCGTTTTGAGGACAATCTTCTGGTCCTACTTAAACGAGCCAAACGGGCTAGTTCTTTAGGAAGTTAGAAAGTAGGAGTTTCAAGATGAGAGTACAACCTTGTGTATTGGTTATCTTTGGTGCAACAGGCGATTTAACTCAACGAAAGCTGTACCCTGCCCTGTACAACTTATGGAGAGAAGAGCTGCTTCCATCCCATTTTGCTGTTGTTTCCATCGGTCGACGGGATAAGACAACGGCAGAAGTCCGTGAAGACATTATTGAGGCTATTAGGAATTTCTCTCGGAACGATGATCATGCATTCATTGATATGAAACCATTCTTAGAGTTGTTTACCTACTATAAATTGGATTTTAATGACTCTCTAGGTTATGGACCACTCAAGGAATATTTAGCCCAGATCGATAGGACACATCACACGCAGGGCAATCGAGTCTACTTCTTGGCAGTAGCTCCCCAATATTTTGCTCTAATTGCAGACGAACTGCACGCTCAGGGAATGGCTGAAAATACAGGTAGTTGGCAGAGGGTAGTCATTGAGAAACCCTTTGGACAAGATCTGGCTTCAGCTATTCAACTGAATCGAGGTGTACGTGAGACATTCCGAGAAGAGAATATATTCCGTATCGATCACTATTTAGGAAAAGAAATGGCTCAGAATATCATGGTTATTCGTTTCGCTAACACTTTATTTGAACCCCTTTGGAACAACCGTTATGTTGATCACGTCCAGATCAGCTTGTGTGAAACTGTTGGTGTCGAGGGGAGAGGACCTTATTATGAAAAAGCCGGTGCTCTCCGAGATATGATTCAGAATCATGTTCTGCAGTTATTGGCCTTGATCGCTATGGAGCCACCTGTTTCGTTGGATACAGAATCAGTGCGAGATGAGAAAGTAAAAATCCTACGTTCTCTAAAAGTCAAACCCCAAGATGTAGTGCGCGGTCAATATGGACCTGATAAGCACGGTCGCTGCCGAGGGTATCGGGAAGAGGATCGGGTATCACCTAACTCTAACACCGATACGTTTGTTGCATTAAAGGCCACTATCGACAACTTTCGATGGGCTGGTGTACCATTCTATTTGCGAACGGGGAAGCGTCTGCCTCAGAAGTATTCTGAGATAGTGATCAGCTTTAAGAAACTGCCTGGAGTCCTGTACTTTAAGGAACGAGATCTAGCCTCTAATCTATTAGTGATTCGTGTTAATCCTGATGAAGGAGTATATTTACAGTTTAATGCGAAACAGCCAGGTACCCAGAGCACAATCCTGCCTGTTTCTATGGACTTCTGTCAGAATTGTGCCGAGGGTTTCAACTCACCTGAAGCTTATGAGCGCTTATTGTATGATGTAATGCGTGGAGATTCTACCCTCTTTACTCGTTGGGATGAGGTAGAGTATTCCTGGCGGTTTGTGGACCAAATTGCCGAGTGGTGGGAAAATAGCCATGAGCCTATTCCCATATATCCTGCTGGATCATGGGGACCGAAGGAGAGTGCCGAACTTCTGAAACGAGATGGAAGAGATTGGTTGAGATTTACTAGAGTAGGAGGAGGATTTTAGGTGAAAATTTGGGATATTTCCATGGATGTTCACCCAGAAATGCCTGTTTGGAAGGGACGAGAAGGAAAGAAACCTGTCTTTACTATTACTCGAGATTATGTAGATGGACAGGGGGCACGAGAGACTCGTGTTACAATGGATATGCACACAGGGACTCATATTGATGCTCCCCTCCATTTCGTCTATGAGGGCAGAACAATGGATGATATCTCCATTGAAGACTTGGTTCGGCCGGTGAAGGTGATAGATCTTACCCACGTAACCGATGCCATCATGCCTGATGATATTGATGAAAAAGGGATTGAGAAGGGTGACTTTGTTCTCCTCAAGACGATCAACTCTTTCCAAGATATCTTGGAGAAGGAGTTTGTTTATATTTCCCATAAGGCTGCTCAACGTTTAGTGGAAATGGGCGTAAATGGGGTAGGCCTTGATGCCTTAGGGGTCGAGCGGGATCAGCCGGAACATGGAACACATATGGCATTGCTAGGTGCAGGTGTGGTTATTATCGAAGGACTCCGCTTAGCCCATGTTCCTCAAGGAGAGTATCTTATGATCGCTGCACCCTTAAAAGTGGTGGGAGTAGAAGCTGCACCTGCTCGCGTGTTGTTAACAGAACTTATGAAATGAAGGGGGGTGAGACGGGCGAGCTTGTTCGTTTCAAGATAAGAAGAATTGAAATGTTGAGAGGAAGATTGATATGTCTGAACACCATTTTGCCGTCTTGGTAGATGGTGAGAATGTATCACCAAGATTCTTAAGTGCCATTATGGCTGAGATTAATCGCTCAGGTGAGATCATCTTAACTCGGGTATATGGCGATTGGACCGATCCCCATATGGGAAGCTGGAAAGATCTACTGCAGAGCTACCCCATTCGACCAATACAGCAATTTAGATATGGGGAGAACGCTACTGATGGTGCCTTAATCATGGACGCTATCGAGATTGTTTCTACCAATAGAAACCCAGTGAACGCATTTTGTATTGTATCTAGTGACAGTGATTACTACAGTCTAGCCTTACGTTTGCGTGAACATGGAATGTTTGTTATGGGTATTGGTCGGCAGGGAACAAAGAGCATCCTAGTTCGTTCCTGCAATCGTTTCGTATACTTGGAAAATCTAGCTTTTTCCAGCCCTTCTAGTAGTGTAGTAGATGGGTCATCACCAGGGGGAATACCAGTAGAGGATATTGTACTCCGTTCATATGAAGCTTGTGAGGAGGATAATGATGGGTGGCTGCTCTTGGCCCATTTAGGGCAGGCTATTCGCCGTGAATTCCCTGATTTTGATCCCCGAAGTTATAACTATACCAATCTGTTGGATATAGTTCGTTCCTACCCTGACTTATTCGAAGTTCGCAGTAACGAGAAGACTCCTCCAGTTTATTGGATGCGAACTGTTAATGACGATGAACCAGTCACTAGGAAAAAAGGCGTCATAAAGCGTTTTATGACTAATTATGGATTCATTCGGTCGGAAGATGGGGATTATTTCTTTACTAAGGCTAACTTATCATCGGAACAAAGGGGAGTCCAGCTAAGACCCGGTATGGCAGTAGAATTTACTGAGATCAAGGCACCCGATCCCAATGGGGAGACATCTGCTGAACGTAACGGTAGAGCGCGGGATGTTATTGTGAACAACTGACATGATTATTACTTTGACTATGAATCCAGCTGTTGATATACAATTACAGTAGATCAGTGTATAGACCACTCATATCGGAAGTGGTAGTAAAGGATTGACACAGCCTCTCGGGTAACTACAGCACTTAATGAATCTGGCCCAACATTTTTGGACCTGAGCTGATTATCTTACTTCTTGGAGGGGATGGTGTCATTTTCTACCGAAGGTCATGACATATTATGTGCGAAAGCTGAGTATTGTAACGTCAAGAGTACAACAGGCTGTGGCGATTTTATGGTCGCCTCAGCCTAGGCTGGATTGATGCTGAATCTGATTTGGTGGGAATTAGCCCAGTTTGTGACAGCTGTGGCTACCAAGACCGGGGAATTAGCAGGAACCTTTATCCCGAGACTATCTGCAATCAGGGAGGCACAGAGCCCCATTGTAGTGAAAAGATTACTTTAGACAAAGAGGAAGATTGAATGTTAGAGATTCTTTTATGTGACGCTGCCCAACCGGAAAAGACTGCACCCATTTGTAAGGCGTATGGTCTGGGGGTAGAGATCCAATCCTTTTCGAATCCAGATTATCCTTTAAACAATTCCCAAGCTGTTCCCGAACATCAGGAACACTACAGAACGGTGGGCGTACGGGCTCTCCATGGACCTTTTGGTGACTTGAGTCCAGGAAGTTGTGATCGACTTATTCGGGAGGTCACAAGAGAAAGATTTGAATTCGCTTACACGTACGCCAAACTATTTAAGGTTTCTCATATTATACTACATCATGGTTATGTACCTGGAACTAACACCTATCGAGGGTGGCTCAACCGCAGTTTGGAGTTTTGGAATAGTTTTCTATCTGGGAAAGATGAGGATATATGCTTTTATGTTGAGAACCTGCTGGAACCAGATCCTAAGCTCTTGGCCGATGTTGTAGGACAGGTGAATAAGCCCAATTTGAAAGTCTGTCTCGATATAGGGCATGCTCATTGTCATGGAAGAATCTCAGTTGAAGAATGGGTTCAGGAACTTGGCGATCTGATCGGTTATGTTCACCTTCATGATAATTATGGTGATGCAGATGAACATCTCAGTCTTGGAGAAGGAAACATCCCTTTGGACGAAGTCTGTTACGCTCTTGAGAAAAATTCGCCAAAGGCATTATGGGCCCTTGAGGTTGGACCCGATCAACTGAAAGATTCTCTTTTTTGGTTAGAGACCCATGGATATTGGTGGTGTTCATCATAAACTACCTGATTGAAAAAATGCAGTTAGTCCATGCACTAGAAATTGTGAAATGGGAGTATCCAGAACCGTACCATGTCTACAATATGGAAGGTTCAGCACTGGCCATTGCAGAGTTAATGGGTGGCCAGTATTTTACTGTCTGCAAAGACCATAAACTAGTAGGTTTTTTCTGTTTCGGACCCTCAGCTCAGATTCGGTCCCCAAAAGGAAAGCCGCTCTACAGTGATGCGGATTTATTGGATGTTGGTCTTGGGATGCATCCGGCCTATTGTGGACAAGGTTATGGGCAGGGGTTTGTTCAGGCGGGATTGATGTTTGCCATTGAAAAGTTCTGGATTGGTGGCTTCCGTTTAACAGTAGATGCTGTAAACCGGCGAGCTCAAAAGGTATATAAGCGGCTGGGTTTTGTCCCTATCGGCAGTTTTTCTGCCATGAGGCGGCCATGCACTTTTATAGTAATGGTTATGAAATTAGGAGTGTGATGAACATCCATGGAAAAGAATGTTGTGCGATTAACTGCGTCTGATTATGATGAAACCGTGGATTTTTTGAATATGGTATTCAGCATGAATAATAGACCTCACGATTTTCCAGCAATGCTTCCAACGTTGTATCAAAGGACAGAAGAGTCGATGGGGCACCATTATGCCATTCGCAGTAGTGGACGTATTCAAGCTGTAGTAGGGATTTATCCCACTACCTTAGTGGTTGGAGAGATGAGTCTCAAGTTGGCACGAATTGGCGCGGTAAGTACTCATCCCTATGCACGGGGCAGAGGCCTAATGGGAATCCTGCTGAATCGCGTTAGACGAGTACTGGAAGAAGGAGGGTATGATCTTGCTTGGTTGGCGGGGCTGCGCCATCGTTATCTGCATTTTGGGTATGAGAAAGCGGGTGTGGTTTGGACGTATACCTTCACTAAGAACAATCTGAAGCACGTACCCCATTCAAACGATCCCATTCAATTGGAACTCGTTACGGAAAACGACCCTGCTCTTATTGAGAAGCTGCTCTCTTTTCATAAAAAGCAGTCAGCTTATTGCACTCGTTCTCCCGAAGATTTCTTTACTTGCTGCTCCCACTGGTATCATAAATTGCTGGCAGCGTATTGTGGGAAAGAGTTAGTGGGCTATCTAGTCGTTAACCAAGGGGAAACAGAAGTGACTGAATTGGCTGCAGGGGATGAAGAGACTCAGCTCAAAATGTTGGAAGCTCTGATCCAGCGTTCTTCCACACAATCTATCAGAGTAGGAGTTAATCCCCTTGATGTGTCTTTCATGAGGCTCCTTGAAAAATACGCCGAGGATGTTTCGTTGAGTACTTCGGGGAACTGGCAGATATTGAATTGGGAAAAGGTGGTGCAGGCTTGTTTGCGGGCTAAGTCTCAAGTACTGCCATTAGATGATGGTGTCATTTCCTTAGAAATTATTGGTTATGGGTCTGTGGAGATAGGAGCAGCAGAATCTGATGTCTACTGTGTCCCCACTGCAGAATCGGGAATCATTGCACTAGATGGACCTCGAATGACTCGGTTTCTTTTTGGACCCCATAGTCCTCAGACTGTTATTTCTCTACCTTCTCGAGCGAAGGTGCTGCAAAATTGGTGCCCACTCCCTTTATACCTTGGGCGGCAGGATTTCGCCTAGCGTATTCAGAAACACCCTTGCTTGTTTGAGCAGAAGGGACTTATGGTTTAAGGTAGGGTCATCTAGGACCAGATTGAGAAGATAGTCAAGAATCTGGCCAATGAGTGGTCCTGGTTTGAGATGGAGTTCTTTCATGAGTTCAGTTCCGTCAATATCAAGGTCTTTAAGGCTTAAAGCACCGTCTGCGTCAAGAATTTCCCTAATTCTAGCTTCCATCAGTTGAACATAGTGAATAACTTGCTTTGGATCAGCATACATACCGGCTATATCAGCTCGCCGCAGTTCAACAAGGTCCAAAGCTGCTTTGGGACCAACTTTAGCCACAAAACGGCGCATGGCTCTGTCTGAGGAATAGGGATGTACTTCGTACATATGGTTAGCGATCAGGGATTTTACTTGAGCAACCAGCTGGTTGCTGTAGCGAAGACGACGGAGTATGTCTTCTGCAAGTTCTGCACCGATTTGAGCATGTTTGCGTCCAGCTTTGACAGGCTTTCCTATGTCATGGAGTAATGCGGCCCAGCGTAAATGTAGTTGAGGACGGATAAATTGGGCTGCTGTAATGGAGTGACCTAGAACGTCAAAACAGTGCCGTCCCCCTTGCTGTACGCCTGCTCCTGCTGCTAGTTCTGGCAGTATCTTCTCCATCAAACCAGAATGGTACAAAAGTTCGAGGGCTGGAGCTAAGTGGTGGCCTAAGAGCAGCTTGGTCATTTCCTGCTGAATTCGCTCAGCACTAATTCTGGCCATGAGCTCGGGACGAATGGCCAGAATGGCTTTTTTGTCAACACTAAATCCGAGTGTGCTTTGAAAACGGACTAAGCGCAGCATACGTAAGGGGTCTTCTTCAAAACGTTCTTGGGGTTCACCCACAGTAACTAACCGCCTGCGTTTGATATGTTTAATCCCGTGGAACGGATCAATAAATGAATCGTCAAATGGATCATAAGCAACCGCATTAACAGTCAGATCTCGCCTTCCTAGATCCAAAACAATGTTATTAGTGAAGACAACATCATCAGGATGGCGCCCGTCGCTGTAGGGTCCATCTTGGCGCATAGTTGTAATTTCGATGGGTTCATCTTTAATTAAGACTGTAATGGTCCCGAATTCCTTACCAGTGGGAATTGTTTCTGTAAAAAGCTCTTCAATTTGGTTAGGTAAGGCGTCTGTAGTAATATCCCAATCCAACGGCTCTACGCCCATAATACTATCGCGAACCGCTCCACCTACAATATAAGCATGGAAACCAGCATCTGCTAGGGTTTGGCAAGCTTTTCTTATCTGCGGGGAGAGAATGATATGCACAATGCTACCTCCCATTCAAAACGTAATACTACATTTCGGCAGAGGACGGTGTTTTCCTGTAATTTCTCTGTGTACACTTTGTGCCCGTGGATGATTGAAAAAAGGGAAAACCAAGATGAAATAGAATCTTAGACAGTAAAGACCGTTGAGGTGATGCTGTGGCAAACTCTGTTTTCATAAATTTTGGACCACTGCATGAAGCTGTATTTGTAGAACGTCCTAACAGATTTGTAGTTTACTGCAAGTTGCAGAAGTCGGGAGAATTGGTTTCAGCCCATCTGGCCGATCCGGGCCGCCTAATCGAATTGCTTGTACCTGGAGCAAGGCTTTGGTTGCGTTATGCAGATCGACCTCACCGTAAGACCAAGTGGTCCGCGATCTTGGTTGAAACACAAGAGGGAGGTTCTTTAGTTTCTCTCCAATCAACGTTAGTTAACCGTCTAACTGAGAAGGCTCTGCAGAGAGGTTTTCTTGAGGAATTCCAGGATTGGGAGTATGTTCGGGCTGAATATCCTCTAAATGACTCTCGATGGGACTTTCTTCTTCGAAATCAGAAAGGAGAACACCTCATTCTCGAAGTGAAAAGTGTTACATTATCTCAGAATGGGGTGGCCATGTTTCCAGATGCTGTAACTGATCGGGGAAGACGGCATGTTTTAGAATTAACGAAGCTTCATCAATCTGCCAGTTTTCATACTGCCGTATTATTTGTGATTCAGCGGAACGACACAAAGCTGTTTCGTCCCGCATATCATATTGATCCAGCTTTTGGAGAGGCACTGCAGAAGGCAAGTCAAGAAGGGGTTCAGCTCTCTGCCAGGCGGTGTTTTGTTCGATTGGATAGGATTACGTTAGGCAGCTCTATACCTATAGAATTGGATTAGGAGGGGAAAAGATGGTTTCAGAGATTTTTGTGCAGACGACCATTGCAGTAATTTGGGATTTTGACAAAACTTTGATTCCAGGTTATATGCAGGAGCCCCTCTTGCGGCATTATAATGTTGATCCAAAAGTCTTTTGGCGTGAGGTTAACTCCCTTCCCGATTATCTGCGCCGAGAGGGTAACGAGTTGGTAGCACAAGACAGCATTTACCTAAACCATATTCTTGCGTATGTTCGAGAAGGGGTCTTTGCAGGTCTTAATAATCGCTTGCTGCGGCAGCTTGGGCAGGAACTTGAGTTCTATCCTGGACTCCCAGAATTTTTCCCGGCAGTCAAGAACTTTGTGGCCCAGCATCCTGTCTTTCAGAAATATGACATTAAAGTCGAACACTATATTGTAAGTACAGGATTGCGCCAAATGGTACTGGGAAGCAAAATCGCTCCATATACAGATGGCATTTGGGGCTGTGAGTTTGTGGAACTATTACCACCACCTGGATTTCTCGATCGTAAAGAATTACTTCAAGTGGACCCTGAGTCTGTTACCATTAAGGATATTGGATATGTCATTGATAATACAACGAAGACTCGGGCTGTTTTCGAGATTAACAAGGGAGCGAACAAGATCCCTGATATTGATGTAAACACCAATATCCCTAAGAGCGACCGGCGGATACCATTTGAAAATATGATTTATATAGCTGATGGTCCCAGCGATGTACCTGTGTTTTCCTTGATTAATCAAAACGGCGGTCGAACGTATGCGGTTTATAAGAAGGGTTCTAAAGAGGAGTTTTCCCAAGTTAACGAGCTTCAGAAACAAGGACGTGTTCATTCGTTTGGTGAAGCAAATTACGAACCAGAAACACAGACATATATGTGGATAATGAACGCGGTTGAGGATATTGGGAATACAATTGTTAAAAATAGAGAGTGGGTTCTTAAAAATAGGTTGGGTCATCCACCTCGTCATTTAGAGGAACAGGGGGAAACAGGGTGAGACGCTTAGTCGTGAAATGGGGGCACAAATTTAGTAAAGCTTCTATTACACCAGTAACGGGCATCGTTTGGCACGTACAGGTGGGGGAAGAGCTCTTTATTCTGAAAAGGCGTACCGATAGAACCACTGTTTGGGCAGAATATGACTTAATGAGCTGGTTAAGAGAACAAGGGCAGCCCGTTTCAGTCCTTCTTTTCACTGAACAGGATGCACCATGGGCAGAATATGAGGGAGGAATTTATGTTCTCTATCCCTATGTAGATGGTACATCTGGTGATAACCTCTCCATATGCGATGAAAACTATGCTTATGAGATTGGGGTTAACTTGGCTCGGCTGCATCAGTGTCTTCAGTCGTACCCTCATACGTCTGAATTCCCAACATTCGACATATTTTCAGAAGTGTCTTGTTGGGCATGGCCAGCCGTAAAGGGATACTTAGGCGGTCGGTTTCAGACGAGGCTGCACGATCTGGAAACGCAGATTAGTCGAAACTTCGTTATGCCCTACGAAGTACTGCCTAGGCAGTTGATTCATCGAGATATGCATCCTGGTAATATGGTTTTTCGGGAAGGGAAGTTAGCAGCCTTTTTAGATTTTGACAGAGTAAGAACGGGCGTTCGCATATTTGACCTTTGTTATTGTTCTACAGCTGTATTATTTACCATCTTTACAGATCAGACCACAAGACAATTGTGGCCAAAGTTTGTTCAGGATCTGATAAAAAGTTACGTTATGGTAGAACCTTTGACGCAGGCGGAAGGTCTTGCCTTTTTGTATATGTGCTACCTTATCCAGTTTCTGTTCATATGGTATCAACTAGATTTTGGAAATAATCAACTAGCTGATCTGAATGGGGCAATGCTGTTGTGGATACACGACCAGCATTCTGTTTTAGAACCGTTAATTCAGCGATCTATTAGTTTGTGATTTGAGGAGGAATACTCATGCCACTGTATGATTATCGGTGTCGGGAGTGTGATAGTGTCTTTGAAGTAAAACTGACACTAGAAGAAAAAGGGCAGGGAGTAACGCCATCCTGTCCACAATGTAAGTCGACAAAGGTGGTGCAGGCGTTTAGTCCTGTGGGGTACATCCGTCAGCGCTCCCTAAGTCGTGACGATATTTGTGGTCAGGGCTGCGGTGGATGTCCTATGCACTAATCAGTTAGGTGGGCAGACACGGTGTCCACCTTTTTCAATATTCTGTTACGAAAGGGGATCAATATTGTGAAGAAAGCGGATATTGGCCTAATTGGTTTGGCGGTGATGGGTGAGAATCTAGTTTTGAATATGGAAAGCAAAGGGTTTACTGTAGCTGTACATAACCGCACCACTAGCAGAGTTCAGGATTTACTGGAAGGTCGTGGCAGGGGGAAAAACATCATTGGAGCCTTTACTCTTGACGAGTTGGCAGCCAGCCTCAAGACACCGCGCATCGTCATGCTCATGGTCAAAGCAGGACAACCAGTGGATTCATTTATTGATAAACTTCTAGACGTATTAGAGCCTGGAGACATTATTATTGATGGAGGCAACTCCCTCTACACTGATACGATACGGCGAACTCGCTTGGTTGAAAGCAAAGGTCTTTTGTACGTGGGAGCAGGTGTTTCCGGAGGCGAAGAAGGAGCACTCCATGGTCCCAGCATTATGCCAGGCGGCAGTTCTTCGGCTTGGCCTATTGTAAAACCAATTCTTCAATCTATTGCTGCACACGTTGATGGTTCACCCTGCTGTCAATGGATCGGTCCAGACGGATCGGGTCATTATGTGAAAATGGTTCACAATGGTATTGAATATGCAGATATGCAGATGATTGGCGAAGCCTATTTCCTTATGAAAAATGCGTTGGGTATGAGTGCTCTAGAGATGCAGGAAACATTTTCGTGTTGGAATAAGGGTGAACTTGACAGCTATCTTATTGAGATCACTGCTCATATCCTAGGGAAAATTGATGAAGACACTGGAAAGCCTTTACTGGAGGTAATACAGGACGTGGCTGGTCAAAAAGGCACTGGGAAGTGGACCAGTCAAGAGTCGCTCGATCTGGGGGTAGCAGCACCGACCATTGCGGAAGCAGTATTTGCCCGAATTATTTCTGGTGCTCAGAAACAGCGTTACTTAGCAGTGGAAGCTTTCCCACAGTTGAGCACGGCCCCCCTAACTGATAAATCTGCCTTTCTAGACGGGATACGAGATGCTCTATACGCGTCCAAGATTTGTGCTTATGCTCAGGGCTTTGATATTCTGCGTCATGCTTCTTTAGAATACGATTGGGATCTGGATCTTGGGGAGATTGCCAAGCTGTGGCAGGGTGGCTGTATTATTCGGGCCCAGTTTCTCCAGAATATTACAGATGCTTACAACAAGAACCCTGACTTACCTAATCTGCTGCTGGCTCCTTACTTCCAAGGAGTACTGGACAAGTCGCAGCAGAATTGGCGCAGAGTGGTGGCAGCAGCTGTAGAGCGAGGGTTACCAGTTCCAGGCTTTTCATCAGCCCTAGCGTACTTCGACAGTCTGCGTCATCCACAATTGTGGACAAACTTAGTACAGGCCCAGCGGGATTACTTTGGAGCTCACACATATGGCAGAACTGATCGGGAAGGATCCTTCCATACCGAATGGCAATTACCAGGAAACGTGGGGAAGAGTGATGAAGTATGAGGATCTATCCAGTCTAATTCAGGAGACGATGCAGACAGAGTCGCTTATCTTTGGTTCGTTCAGTAAGGTGCGCAGCAAATCAGATACGGAGTACAGAAAAGTGACTGTTCGTCCCATTTCCCTGCAGGGTCGCTTGACATATCAGTTCACCTATGAATTCCCTCAAAAAGTACATCATAAGAATCATACTCCTGCTGAGACAAGCAGACTTATCATGAACCTGCTGCAGAATGTATTTCGTCAGGGAATGCTGTTTACTGTTAAAGCCGATGTACAGATCCTTGTGAGCAAAAAGGGGAAAGTGACAATACTAAAACGGCCTCCTAGCCGAGAACTGGTAGTTGAAACGCATGATCGCCAGAAAAACTATGTTCTGCAAGAAGGAACCGTCTATCCCTTCCTTGTAGAACTGGGAGTAATGAACAAATCAGGTAGGGTACTAGCTAAGCGGTACGATAAGTTTCGTCAGCTGAACAAGTTTTTGGAGATTGTAACCGACTGCTTACCTTACCTGCAGCAGCCTCATAATGGAGAGACTCTGACTGTTCTAGATTTCGGTTCTGGTAAGGCTTACTTAACTTTTGCTTTATATCACTATTTAGTAAGTGAACTAGGTCTTAAGGTTCAGATCATAGGTTTAGACTTAAAGAAAGATGTGGTGGAGTACTGCAATCAGACGGCTCAGAAACTTGACTATACAGATTTGGAGTTTCTGCATGAGGATATAAGGGTCTACGAGAGGACGAAAAAGGTCGATTTGGTTGTGTCCCTTCATGCCTGCAATACTGCTACAGACTATGCTCTAGCCAAGGCTGTCCAGTGGGACGCACAAGTGATTCTAGCAGTCCCATGCTGCCAGCATGAACTATATAATCAAGTCCAGAATCCTTTAATGACTCCTCTGCTGGAACATGGAATTATTAAAGAGCGGGTAGCGGCTCTACTTACAGATGCGGCCCGAGCAAAGCTGTTAGAGAGTGTTGGCTACAGTGTTCAGATTATGGAGTTTATTGATATGGAACATACTCCTAAGAATCTCTTGATTAGGGCCTTCCGCGGCCAGAAAAGAGATTTGGAGACGATTGAGAGTGAATATGAGAAGTTTAGAGAGTTTTGGAATATTGAACCTACTCTAGAGTTTCTACTTAAAGGGAAGTGTCATGGTCACTAGAAGCCACTACCCTTGACAGAAGCTTTAGTTATGCTAAAGTGAATACAGGATATAGTTTGATGGGAGAGGATACGTTTATGGATAGACCACTTGAAAATAACCCTGATACAGGCACTCCATCCAACTTCATCAGAAACATTATTAATGAGGATTTAAGGACCGGGAAGCACAAAGAGATAGTGACTCGTTTTCCTCCCGAGCCTAACGGTTATCTCCATATTGGTCATGCCAAATCGATCTGTTTGAACTTTGGTTTGGCGAAGGATTATGGTGGCACATGTCATTTGCGTTTTGATGACACCAATCCAGAGAAGGAAGAAGTAGAATATATCGAGAGCATTCAAAGAGATGTGCGGTGGTTAGGTTTTGACTGGGGCGACCATCTATACTATGCATCCGACTATTTCGATCAGCTGTACGATTATGCTGTGGACTTAATAAAGCAGGGAAAAGCGTATGTATGCAGCTTAAGTTCGGAAGAGATTCGGGAATATCGGGGGACCTTGACTGAGCCTGGTAAGGAAAGCCCTTATCGCAACCGCTCAATTGAAGAAAACTTAGAATTATTTGAGCGTATGCGTAACGGCGAATTTGAAGATGGTGAACATGTTTTAAGGGCCAAAATAGATATGGCTTCACCAAATGTTGTTATGCGGGATCCTATTATCTATCGGATCCGGAAAATGGAACACCATCGCACTGGCGATAAGTGGTGTATTTATCCTATGTATGACTTTACTCATTGTTTGTCCGATGCCATAGAAGGAATAACCCATTCTATATGTACATTAGAATTCGAGAATAATCGAGCTCTTTATGATTGGATTTTAGATCAGGTTTTCGATGGACCTCATCCGCAGCAGATAGAGTTTGCTCGACTCAATTTAAGCTATACATTGATGAGCAAACGGAAATTGCTTGACTTAATTGAGAAGGGCATTGTAGATGGGTGGGATGACCCCCGCATGCCCACTCTTGTTGGACTGCGGAGAAGAGGATACACTCCAGAGGCAATTCGGGATTTTTGTGATCGTATTGGGGTAGCAAAAGCTAACAGTATTGTTGATGTGGCTCTTCTAGAACACTGCCTCCGGGAGGATTTGAATCAACGAGCTCCACGCACCATGGCAGTACTCCGTCCACTTAAGGTGGTTATTGAAAACTATCCAGAAGGAAAAGTGGAAATGCTGGAGGCTTTAAATAATCCACAGGATCCCAGTGCTGGCACAAGACTAATTCCTTTCTCTCGTGAGATTTATATTGAACAGGAAGACTTTATGGAGAATCCACCACGGAAGTTCTATCGTTTGGCTCCAGGTCGTGAAGTTCGTCTTCGGTTTGCATATTTCATTACTTGTACAGATGTTATTAAGGATGACGATGGTAATATTGTGGAGCTGCGCTGCACATACGATCCGGAGACGAAAGGTGGGTCAGCACCAGATGGACGTAAGGTAAGAGCCACCATGCATTGGGTTTCAGCTGAACATTCGTTACCTGCAGAAGTACGAATTTACGATCATCTATTTACAAAAGAAGATCCTAACGAAGGAGACCTGTATGAGAATGTTAATCCGAATTCGTTAGAGGTTCTCACAAACGTTCGAGTCGAACCAGGTATGAAAGATGTGAAACCGGAAGATAAGTTCCAGTTTGAGCGGCAGGGGTACTTTTGTGTGGACAAAGATTCTACTCAAGAAAGGCTGGTCTTTAATCAGACAGTCCCTCTCCGAGATACTTGGGCAAAGATGCAGAAGAAAAAGAAATAGAAGCTGGCAAAAAGGGGATGGCCATATGGTCATCCCCTTCGCCAACTTAATTTTTTGAGTACTTCCTGCGCAGACCAGAAATGACATCACGAGCATACTCCTTGGCACCAAACAATGATAGATCTCGGTAATTTCCACACTGAACTGCGTTTGCTGCTGGTACTTCTTCTGCTTTCATTACTTGTTCTAGACTCTTAATTAGGTGTTGGGCAATCTCTTCTTCGGAAGCTTCACCAATGCAGGTTAGATAAAACCCGGTTCGGCATCCCATAGGTGAGATGTCAATAATAGAGTCCAGCTCCGTACGGAGAAAAGCTGCCAGTAGGTGTTCTAAGGCGTGAACAGCACCGGTAGGCATGATCTCCTTGTTCGGTTGGGTAAACCGCAGATCATATTTTGCAATCACATCGCCATGGGGAGTACGCATTGTTCCGCATCTGCGTACAAAAGGAGCATTTACTTTTGTGTGGTCCATGGTAAAACTCTCTACGATAACTTCTGTCAATTAGATTCCCCCTAGCCTATATGGGTTTTCTTAACAATGGTTTGTAGTTCCTGAATCAGTGGTTGAATAGACTCGCTTGATGCCTTCTTCTTTAGAATCTCCTCTGGTTTCAGCTCTTCCTGCCAAAAAACGAGATTGCTTCCAGTGCTGTTATCAATAATGGCTCCTTCCAGTGAGGCGCCTGCAAAAGCTCCTCTACTAATGGAATAACTGTACATTGAAGCTTTTAACTCTAAATCTGTACCTGCTTCAGCTGATCGTCCAATGGGACCAGCCGCAATTGATAGGCTTCCGCCTAAGGTGATTTTTCCTTCCTTAAGACCCTCCATCCCACGTTCATTCGCGATCACTAAAACGAGTGCAGTTGACTGCAGTCCGATCTGAAAACCGTAGGAAATGCCTTTCATATTGACAAAATACGGTCCATACCAAGAATTGGTTTTTGGATCGCGCTGCAGGATAACCCCTTCACCGTACCGCCCACCTAAACCAATTCCCGCCTTAATAACCGAAGGGAAAATAGCCACTCCGTAGGCGTTTTTGAGCAGATTTGCCATTGGTTCTGCATCAGGTTGTTCTGCTATTTCTCTTAATACTAGTACTGCTTCTTCTATGAGTTCATTCGGTGTTTTTGCCATGGCTGGCGTGGTTAATACAGCTATGAGCAGTAAAACCACAATACTCTTTCGATACATGAGGTTTCCTCCTCCCACATTTAGCAATATCATATTCAATTCGCAAAAGCAAGTTCACCTATGGGGGACCCTAAGTCCTCCGTATGGTCCAAGCCACCTCTTGAATATACATGGATAGAGGAATTGAGGAGGGAAAAGGATGGGTCGGTTGTACGTGATTGTCGTACCTCGTTATTTGGCTTGGGGTATGGTAATATTAGCCTGTTGTCTAGTAGTCTTGGCAATCTATGGTTCCTTTCCACTAGCTGTTTACACAATCGCTTTACTGCCGGAAGATGTGATTTATGACGTAATGCTTGACGCGGGGCATGGTGGAATTGACCCTGGCGCGATTGGTAATTCTGATGTTTATGAGAAACACTTCACCTTAGATATCGTCCTTGAGATGGGTCGGATTCTTACAGAACACGGTCTTAAAGTAGGATTAACTCGAGATACGGATCGGGATGTTAGCCACCTTGTGGAAAACGGGACACGTCATCGCCGTGACTTGTTAGGACGTTTCAAGATGATGAATCAGGCTCGTGTTGGCATGAGTGTACACGCCAATTCTACGAAGAATCCCTCAACATCTGGTGCTATTGTGTTCTACTTGCATGATTCCTATATTGATAAACTATTTGCACAGATTGTGTTTGATGAATTGGAGAGAGTTCAGGTAATGAACCATAACTACGTGGTACCCCGCAGCACGCTCCTGCTGCTTAAGGCCAAAGTACCGGTTCTCCTCGTAGAAGTGGGATTCATGTCCAATCCCCAAGATTTGGCGAAACTGGCCGACCGTGACTTTCGAGTCCATGTTGCACAAGCATTAAGTACTGGGATCTTGAAATTCTTAGCTGCTCAGAATTTAGAGCAGAGTGAACCCTAAATGGTGCTCACAAGCTCTCTTACTACTTCATTAAGTTTGGGAATCACTTTGTCCAGGTAGGCATCAAAATCATCAGGTGCCGTATTATCTGCTTTATCAGAGATGGAACGAATAATCACGTAAGGGATTCTGTTCACATAAGCAGCTTGGGCAATGGCTGCCCCCTCCATTTCTACACATAAGGCGTCTGGGAAAAACTGCACAATCTCGTTTTTCTGGTCCGTAGAAGATACAAATTGGTCCCCAGAAACAACAAGCCCCAAATGAACACGTTCAGCTCCCATGATATGTTTGGCAATTTGAAGGGCCTCTTTTTGTATTTGGGGATCGGCTGGGAATGAACGGACATTCATACTTGGGATGGTTCCTCGATCGTATCCAAAATTTCGGGTATCAAAGTCATGGTGGATTGCATTCGCAGAAATCACTAGGTCTCCCAGCTCTAATAGGGGGCTGATTCCGCCTGCTACCCCTGTGTTAATTAGGGCCTGCAGTGGAAACCTATCTATCATAAACTGGCTGCATAGGGCAGCGTTTACCTTGCCAATACCACAACGGGCAATGATAACGGAACGGTCTCTTAATCTTCCTTTGAACATCGGAAGATCACGAAAGGGTGCTGCAATTGGTTCCGGATCTGTTAGGTGTTGAATTAACGCGCTGACTTCCTCATCCATCGCTCCAATAATTCCTATATACTTTTCCATGGAATCACCTCGGTTTTAGTGTACCATATGGAAATCCATACTGCAAAGGAAGGTAACTAAGGGAACTTTGTCGTAACTAATTAATAATGTTGAATCAAAATGATCAAAGGAGTAACTGCGAATGAAGAAATTAACGTTTAGCTGCAAACATGCGGCGCCATTCTTATCAGAACGTGAATTGCAGGCCCTAGCTCCAGAAGTGGAGTTGGCTCATGAGCGTCTGCATAATCGTACAGGATTAGGAAGTGATTTTCTAGGATGGATTGATCTTCCGAAAGATTATGATAGAGAAGAGTTTGACAGAGTAAGAGAAGCTGCTCTTCGCATTCAAGGCGACTCAGAGGTTTTTGTTGTAATTGGAATTGGTGGGTCCTATCTCGGTGCCCGAGCTGCCATAGAAATGCTATCCCATTCCTTTTACAATCTTCTGCCGCACAAAGAACGGCAGACACCTCAGGTCTTCTTTGTAGGGCATGCCATCAGTGGTACTTACTTAACTGAGCTGCTTGAGATCATTGGCGATCGGGATTTCTCTGTGAACGTCATTTCTAAATCAGGCACTACAACAGAACCGGCAATTGCATTCCGCGTTTTTCGTGAACTGCTGGAAAAGCGATATGGCAGGGATGGTGCTCGTCAGCGTATTTATGCCACGACTGATAAAGAACGGGGGGCTTTAAAAACCCTTGCTGATGCAGAAGGATATGAGTGCTTCGTTATTCCCGATGATGTTGGTGGACGGTATTCTGTTCTAACTCCAGTAGGATTGCTGCCTATGGCTGTGGCAGGCATTGACATTGAGGCTGTCATGGCTGGTGCTTCCGATGCTAGGAATTGGTATGGGGTACCTAATCTCGAAATGAACGATGCCTATCAATATGCAGCAGCCCGTAATGTGCTGTATCGTAAAGGTAAAGTGACGGAGATTCTCGTCAATTATGAACCTTCTCTCCAGTATTTTAATGAATGGTGGAAACAGCTGTTCGGTGAAAGTGAAGGAAAAGATCAAAGAGGAATTTTTCCAGCCAGTGTAAACTTTACTACTGATCTTCATTCTATGGGTCAGTTTATTCAAGATGGTATGCGTAATATTTTTGAGACTGTGTTGTGGGTGCAGGAATCTCGTCACGAGTTTATGATCAAGAAGGACCAAGCAGATCTGGATGGACTGAATTTCCTAGCAGGCCAAACCATGGATTACGTGAATTATCAAGCGTTTCGAGGTACTATTCTCGCTCATACCGATGGAGGAGTTCCAAATCTGATAGTTGAGATTCCAGAGCTGACACCTTACTACTTTGGAGCATTAGTGTATTTCTTTGAAAAAGCTTGTGCCGTAAGCGGATACTTACTTGGTGTGAATCCTTTCGATCAACCAGGAGTGGAAGCATACAAGACCAATATGTTCGCTCTGCTTGGAAAACCAGGATTTGAAGAACAGCGGAAACAGATTGAAAAGCGACTTAAGTAAGAGGTGCTGTAGTTGAAACCGAAGTTATATCCATTGACATTTCATCCTATTTATAAAGAGAAACTGTGGGGAGGGCGGAGGTTTGCAGAGCTTTTTGGACGTTCTCTCCCGTCTGGCCCTATTGGAGAAAGCTGGGATGTTGCCGCTCACCCCAATGGTGTAAGTGTAGTTGCTCAGGGGGAATTGGCCGGCAGATCCTTAGAGGAATTAGTGAATCTTTATGGTATCGATTTGGTCGGTTTTAAGGGAAGGCAGAAGGACGGTAAATTTCCTCTGCTGTTAAAGTTTATCGATGCACGGCAGGATCTATCAGTACAAGTACATCCAGATGACGAATACGCTGCTTTGAACATTCCGGGCGAACTTGGCAAAACAGAGATGTGGTACATTGTCCACAGCGATCCTGGCGCGTGGATAATCTGGGGTCTTCGCCCAGGAGTAACTCGGGAACGCTTTTCCGAAGCCGTAAAAAAAGGTGGTTCAGCAATTTTAGATTGTCTAAATAAGGTTCAGGTAAAAGCAGGCGAGATATATCCTATTTCAGCTGGCCTAGTTCACGCATTAGGCGCGGGGGTCGTTGTTGCCGAAGTTCAGCAGAATTCTGATACGACGTATCGAGTTTACGATTGGGATCGTGTGGACGATCAGGGACAACCCCGTGATTTACACATTACTCAAGCCTTAGAAGTCATCGACTTTTCCCAAGAAGCCTATTCTATGGATTACCATTTTGCCAGATGCAGTCAGCATTTTCTGCTTCAGGTTCATAATGGGCCCACCACTAAGACAATAGAGTTGGAGGACAGTTTTCACATAGTCACGAGCGTAGATAGGGATGCTCATATTACAGCCGATGGTTCTACAACGAAAATTGGGAAGGGTCAGTCGTGTTTGGTTCCAGCCTGTCTAAAACGTTATGTATTAGACGGAAAAGGGATCGTACTTCAAAGCAGCCTTCCTTAATGAGGTGAGACCCAATGTGGAAGTGGATCCTTATGGCAATACCGCTGATTGTTGCTGCTTTGGAACTGATCCACGGCATGTTGGGTCGAGGTCATTCATTCGTTATCTTCCTAAGTGGTCTTGGTCTAGTAGGCTGTGGCTTGGGATTTAGTTATGAAAAGGATTGGCGTGAGCTGATAACAGCAGCCGTTTTAGGTTGTGTAGGCTCGGTAATAGTGTATGCCTTGAGCAGCGTTTCCAATTTGGGACCCACTGTCGCATCTGGAGTAGTCGGTCTCTTAGCTAGTAAATTTCTTAAGAATCGGTACTCATTAATTGTCTACACAGGTGCTTTTGTCGGAATGAGTTCGCCAGAAGTCTTACCTACGATTTGGACAGCAGGTTTGGCTGGACTGTTTGCTGGTCTGCTGTATGAAGTGATGGAGGGTGTCTGGGAAGGAATTGGTGGGCGTCTTGGTACCATGGCAGCAACAGCAGTCATTGTAACAATCTTACTGGGAGTGGGGGGACGGTAGGATGTTGTGGGTGAGCTTTTTTGTAAGTATTCCTGCTGGAGCCTTCGGTTTCTGGCTTCGAAATCATCGAGGATTATCGAGCGTGGAAGTGTCTGCTTGGATAGCTCTGCTGTCAGGGCTGCTCTTGCCACGTCTGCATGAATCTGGTATATTCTTAGCAGGGGTCTGTACATGTGTATCTTATGCCACCATGTCTTCCTGTGTTCGGGTGACGAACCAATTAGAAATGGCTGTTGTTAGCGTTTTGTGTGCAGTCATAGTTTACGGATGTCGTGCTTGTCTAGTGGGAGTGGGTGGTCGATTAGGTACCTTTGCAGCACTTGCCGTTCTAGTTTGTTGTGGACTGATAAATGTTAAGAGGAGGATTTTTCATGGTCACAGTTACTCCCAAAGCTCAGGCAATGCTCCGTGAATTGCTGGATCAAGCAGCACCTGATGTAACTATGATTCGCATTTTTGTTCATGGTTTTGGTTGAGGCGGTCCTAATTTTGGAATGTCTCTGGAAGAGACAGAAGAAATGGGAGATACGGTTGTAGAAAGCTCCGGATTTAAGTTCTTGTTGGACCCTCAAGCCATGAAGTACGCCCAAGGCGCAGTTGTGGATTATCGGAAAACCATTTTTGGCAAAGGGTTTTCCATAAAAACAAACCACAGCAGTCAGTGCTGAATAATTAATTTACTCTTGTTAATAAATAGAAGGGTTTGTTGTATTTGTAGAGAATAATGGTAGATGAGTTCGCTTTTGATATGATGATTCAAAAGCGAAGCTTATTTATCATTTTATGCAAACGTTTGAATAAACACAGAGGGGGTGAAGGGGCCAAACCGGAACGGCTGTGTAGTGAATGTTTTGATTAAACAATATTCGGAGGTGCTTGGTTGATGAGACGATTTTCACTCCATCTGTGGGTAGTTATGTTAACACTTGTTATTGCTGCGCCTGTTTTCGCTTCAGTTCCTGGTGAACTGCTTATTTGGGCTGACGGAGTGCGTGCTCCCATTCTTGCTGATATTGCCATTGACTTTGTTGTGGAGTACGGTATTCCTGTGACGGTCCAGGAAATGCCATTTGGGGAAATTCGGGATAATTTAGGTGTTGTGGCACCAACTGGTGAGGGTCCTGATATCATCATTGGCGCCCATGACTGGTTAGGCCAGCTTGTTACGGATGGCTTGATTGAGGAAATTGACATTGAAGACGAATCTCTTTATGTTGAGTCGGCTCTTAATGTCTTTACTTGGGAAGGGGGCCGCTATGGACTTCCCTATGCCATTGAATCCATTGGTCTTTTCTTCAATAAGGACTTGATTGGAGAAGAGCCGCCAGTGAGTTTTGAAGAGCTGATTGAGGTGGGTAACAAACTTATGGCTGAAGGGAAATACGGTCTTGTTATGCCCCAACCAGATCCATATCATACGTTCCCCTTCTTTAGCGCGTTAGGCGGCTATGTATTTGGTGAAGACGAAAATGGTGTTCTCAATCCTCTAGATGTGGGCTTAGCTAATGAAGGATCGGTGAAAGGTCTAGAGTTATTCGAAAGACTCTTAGACGATGGTATTATGGCTCGAGCAACTACCTATGACACCATGATGAGTCTGTTCCAAAATGGTGAAGCGGCCTTTATGATTACAGGTCCCTGGGCATTTGAAGATGTGCGTTCTGCTGGGGTCAACTATGGATTTACTCGGATTCCATCCATTGAAGGGAGTTTCGGCAGACCATTTGTAGGAGCACAGGGATTTATGGTCAGTGCATTTAGTGAAAACAAGATGCTGGCGAACATATTCCTAAATGAGTTTGTAGGCACTGAGGAAACAATGCTTGCTCTGTTTGAGAGAGATCCTCGCCCAACTGCTTTCCTTCCTGCAGCTGAAGTCATCAACGAGGATCCAGATATGCTCGGTGTAATGCTGGCAGCCTCTGAGGGTGTACCTATGCCAGCTATTCCTGCAATGAATGCTGTTTGGACAGCGTGGGGAGACGCAATTGAGCTTATTATCAACCAGCAATCTACACCAAGAAAAGCGCTGGAAGATGCTGTAGAGATGATCGTTCAGACAATCGAGGCTAGTATGTAGTTTTCGTTCCACCATAGGTCCTTTTATAAGGGCCTATGGTGGACAGTGATTTCAAGAATGGGTGTGATAGCGTGCGTGGTTCAATACTGTCCAAAGTTCTAAAAGGATTAGGTTTGGCTGTTCTAAATGTGATCGTTATTTGGAGTGCTTTATTCTTGATTTCCCACCAATCCTACGTGATTCTGGCACTCTTACTACTCGGAGCACTCATTGTGAACATTGTCTTTATTCTACCTGGTGGTTACCCATTTCGATACTTACTGCCCGCTACTTTCTTTATGTTTCTGTTGGTTGTCTATCCTATTGTATATACGGTATATATCTCTCTAACCAATTACGGAACAGGGAATATTCTGTCCAAAGAACAAGTGATTGCCCAATTCGAAGAGAAATTTGTCATCGATCGAGATGCAGAAAGCTATGCATTTGAGGCATACATAAATGATCAAGGAGAGCTTGCTTTTCTGTTTACACGGCCTGACGGTGAGCTCTTGTTAGGGCATAAGAGTACGATTGACAGTGTTTCCTTAGATGATCCAAAACTAGAATTCTTAGATGATTATATTCTGTTGGAAAAGAGAGACTTGGTCCGCATGACCAATGAGCTTTCTGCAATCGGTTTTGACTGTGGTGATGGAAAACAGCTGCGGATGCGCAATGTGAACAGCTTTGCTATTTATGAGCGTCAGTATGTCTATGAGCCCAACACTGATGAATTAGTGGATCTACAAACGGGGATTGTTTATAAACCATCTAACGGCTATTTCCAGGCAGCCGATGGCACCCGATTAACTCCTGGTTTTCGCACCGTTATAGGACTCTCAAATTTCCGGAAGCTCTTTACGAATCGCCAGATTACAGGTCCTTTTGCCCGTGTTTTCCTGTGGACAGTTCAATGGGCTTTACTCAGTGTTGCCACTACGTTTGCAGTAGGGTTGTTTCTGGCTATTCTACTCAACGACCCTTATTTACGTTTTCGCAAAGCCTATCGTTCTTTGCTCATTCTACCGTACGCTATCCCTGCATTTATTTCAGCTTTGATTTGGCGAGGTTTGTTTAATACTGAAGTAGGTGTAATTAACCAGATTCTCCAAGCTACTATCAATTCATCTGTACCCTGGCTGCAGGATCCGTTTTGGGCAAAAATAGCATTGGTTATTTTGAATTTGTGGTTGGGTTTTCCATACATGATGATCATCTGTTTAGGTGCTCTTCAAAGTATCGGTTCTGAAATGTATGAAGCTGCCGTTGTAGATGGAGCTTCTTCTTGGCAGCAGTTTCGCTACATTACCATACCCCTTCTTATGGTGAGTGTGGCACCTCTTTTGGTCGCATCTTTTTCGTTTAATTTCAACAATTTCTCTGTGATTTATCTTCTGACTAGAGGAAGACCGCCCATCCCTGGGGCTCAGACTCCTGCAGGTTACACCGATATTCTAATCTCTTATACCTATCGATTAGCATTTGAGAGTGGTCGTGGTGTAGATTACGGATTGGCATCGGCAGTAACGTTGATTATTTTCTTGATCACAGGGACCATTACGTTCTTTAATTTCCGATTTACAGGAGCCTTGGAGGATGTGAATAAAAATGTATAGACGGCACACGTTTTTTGGTGCCCTGTGGCGCCACGGAATCCTCTTGGTTTTTTTGGTATTTGCTTTGTTCCCTATATTCTGGGTAATATCAGCATCTTTTAACCCAGCGAATACTTTAGTTGGGCAGAGCCTAATTCCTAAAGTAGTCAGTCTCGATAATTACCGAGAGTTGTTTACCAATCAGCAGCATCCTATTGCACTTTGGATCAAGAATTCGGTGATTGTATCATTAATAACCTCAGCTTTGGTCGTTACAATGACATCGTTGGCTGCTTATGCATTTTCCCGGTTTCGGTTCAAAGGACGGCGGACTGGTTTATTCATTTCTCTACTAGTCCAAGTCTTTCCTCAAATGCTGGCAGCAGTAGCTGTTTACTTGTTAATTCTTAACATTGGAAAACTGTTTCCAGCATTAGGCATCAATACACATGCAGGACTAATTATGGTTTATCTAGGTGGAGCTATGGGAGTAAATGCGTGGTTGATGAAAGGGTATTTTGATACCATACCTACTTCCCTAGAGGAATCGGCTATGATTGACGGAGCTACTCCATTTCAAGCTTTTTATATGATTATCCTGCCTTTGGCTCGTCCAATTCTAGCTGTAGTCTTTCTGCTGCAGTTTATTGGCACCTATTCCGAGTTTATTCTAGCCAGTGTCTTAATTACTTCCAGCAGTAAATACACTTTGGCTGTAGGACTGCAGTTGTTTATTCACGATCAGTACGCCAACCGCTGGGGGGTTTTTGCAGCAGCATCTGTCTTAGGTGCCTTACCCATTGTGATTTTGTTCATGTTCCTGCAGAAATATCTTGTATCAGGATTAACTCACGGTGCAGTGAAAGGTTAAGTCGAAGACCGCCGCTTGTTTTTGAGCGGCGGTTTCTATTTACGGGTAGCAAAGCAAGTGATATAGTATATTGAGGAGGGGGTGGATTACATGGTGAAAAATGGGGCACCGAAAATAGGTGTGCTGGTACTTATAATGCTTCTAGGTACTTGCACTTTTATGGTAGAAGCTGGTGACATAAGAATTGTGACAACGTTTCCTATTTTGGCTGATTTCGCACAGGAAGTAGGGGGCGATCGGGCAGATGTAATATCCTTAGTGCCTATTGGTGCAGATCCCCATTCATGGGAACCTACACCTCGAGATGCTCGGTCAGTAGCATCGGCCCACATTGTTTTTTCCAATGGCGGAGGGTTCGATGCTTGGCTGGATCGTTTAATCAGTAATGCAGCCAGTCCTGATACGCCTGTTGTTGTTCTATCAGAGGGACTGGTTCCACTTGCTGGAGGAGAACACAACCACGGGCATGAACATGAAGGAGACCCTCATTTTTGGTTGAGTGTTCCTAATGCTATCCACTATGTTGAAAGAATGGCAGCCGCTCTTAGCGCTTTGGTGCCAGAAAATGAAGAGTATTTCCAAGAACGTGCTGCAGATTACATTCAAAAGCTTGAGGAATTAGATGCTTGGCTGCTGACAGAGATCAGCAAGATACCCCCAGAGAATCGAGTACTGGTTACCTATCATAACGCGTTCAGTTATTTGGCAGATCGCTATGGGTTTTCAGTGGTTGAGTTTTTGGTTCACAATCCACAGAGTGAACCGACTGCCCGTGATATGGTTGAAATGGTCAAGCTTCTCAGTTCGTATAATAAGCCTGTAGTTTTTATGGAACCTCAAATCAGCAGTGGGCATCGTTACGCTGAAGCTCTGACCAATGAGGTAGGGGGTAGTGTGCGAATACTGTATAGTGATAGTTTCACTCAAGATGTATCCTCATATTTGGATATGATGTACTTGAACGGAAAGACACTTGTGGAGGCACTGCAATGATTGCCAGATCTAGACAACCAGCAATTGAAGTAAGAGATCTAAAAGCAGGGTATGATGGTCGTCCTGTGATCAGCAGTATCTCATGGGAAGTACTGGATGGAACTTTAGCAGGAATTATTGGTCCTAACGGGGGAGGTAAGTCTACTCTGCTGAAAGCTTTAGTAGGACTAGTTAAGCCGCTTAATGAAAATGCAGAAATTAGGCTGATGGGTTCAGCTCCTGGCGAAGTACGGGGAAAAGTTGCTTATCTTTCTCAAGCAGAAGAAGTAGATTGGTCTTTTCCTATTTCAGTTTTGGATGTAGTTCTACAGGGACGGCTTATCAGTAAGCGATTCTGGGAGAGATTTACACCACAGGATTATGAATTGGCTCGCCAAGCCTTAACTCACCTTGGAATTAGTGATCTTGAGTCGGCCCAGATTGGGTCACTAAGTGGGGGGCAGCGGCAGAGAGTGTTTTTGGCCCGTGCTCTAGCTCAAGGAGCCGATATTATTCTTTTAGACGAGCCTGCCACAGGACTGGATGCGCAGGCCCAACATGAACTGGCCAGCACATTCCAGAAGCTCCGATCAGAAGGGCGAACGATAGTTGTAGCGACTCACGATTTTGACTGCCTAATTGAGCATTTTGATCAGGTCTTAGCTCTGAATGGTGAAGTGGTGGCTGAAGGTGTACCGCGAGAGGTACTAACGGAAGACATCATGACTAAACTTTTTTCCCGCCATTTCCCCACTGTTCAACCTACCGGGGAGGTTATGATTCACGATGTTTGAAACCCTTTTGGAACCCTTTCAGTATTCTTTCATGATTCGAGCTTTTATTGGAACCGGAATTATCGCTGTTGTGGCTGCGGTAGTAGGTACTTTCGTTGTATTAAAGGGTTTAGCCTTTATGGGTGACGCCATTGCTCATACGACTTTTACCGGCATTGCCTTCGCACTGCTCATAGGTGTTAACATATATTTTGGGGCACTGGTTTTTGCTTTGATCACCGCTTTGGGTGTAGTGTTTTTGACTCGTGTGACGAAGGTAAAAGATGACACTGCATTAGCTATACTATTTACCGGCGTTTTTGCGTTAGGCATCATTATTTTAGCCGCTCTGCCAGGATTTGCAGGAGACTTGAACAGTCTGCTTTTGGGCTCAGTGATGGCCATACAATCTCGGGAGATTTGGCTGATTATTGGAGTGGCAGTATTGATTGGTATTATGATGTGGGTTTTTTTCTCCCGTTTTGTCTTTGCTGCATTTGATCCGGTTGGTGCTGAGGCGGCTGGTTTTCCTGTTGCATTTTTCCAAAGTTTGTTACTTGCCGCTGTTGCAGTAGCAATTGTCATTTCCATACAGGCGGTAGGTGTTATTTTAGTCGTGGCTTTATTAATTACTCCTGCAGCCACTGGTTCTCTAGTTACTAAGCGGATTGGTCCTCTGATGGCCGTTGCGGCTGGTAATGGCCTTTTGTCTGCCTTTGGGGGATTGTATATTTCATACTATCTAGGGGCGCCGCCTGGAGCTACGGTAGTTCTTGTGGCAACTGCATTGTTTGCCGTCACCTTGGTTATCAGCAAACTCTACAGTGGAATAAAAGCTTTTGGTTAGTGAGATACTACTGTTGGTAAATTAACCTAAGGAGGCACTCAATATGGCTCGAGTGAACTGCAGCGTGAACAACTGCCATTATTGGGCGCAGGGGAATGAATGTGTCGCATCAGAAATTCTGATTACATCGGATCAGTTTGGTGCCGATCAGCCAGATAGTTGGGATGCGCCCCAATCAGCGCGAACTCCTGTTTCGCCCGTTGATTCTTGTATGGAGACTTGCTGTAAGACTTTTGTTCCCAAAGATTCGCAGGAGATTGAAGATGATAATGTGTTTCGAACGAAGTAAATCAATCATTGATTTGGGAGGCTGTTGACAGCCTCCTTTTTATTTGGCACAGTGGTACTAAAGGTTAATGGTGGATGGAGAGGAGTGGAATGGCAATGACGCACCGGGTAATAGTGGTAACTGGCGGATTTCAAGGGATTGGTAAGGCTATTGTTGAAAGATTTCTTTCCAGCGGGGATACGGTCGTTTCTGCTGATCTTCGTCATGAAAACGAGTGGGTGACAGATCGATTATTGACTGTCCAAACCGACGTGGCACTGCCTAACAGTGTTCGGCTGCTCGGGGACACGCTTGCTGGAGAATTCAGCCGTGTCGATGTACTAGTAAATAACGCAGGCATGAGTATTAATAAAAGTATAGAAGAGTTAACGGTGGATGAGTGGAATGTAGTGGTAAATACCAATCTGCGAGGGGCGTTTTTAATGACCAAGTATCTACTGCCCCTTCTCAAACAGGCTGTTGATCCAAGCATTATCAACATCGCCTCTACCCGTGCTTTTATGTCTGAACCGAACACAGAGGCATATACAGCTTCCAAAGGTGGTTTGGTGGCTTTGACTCATAGTCTGGCTGCATCTCTCAGTATATACGGGATTAGGGTGAACTGTATCAGCCCAGGATGGATTCATACATCGCAGGAACAACTTAGCAGGGCAGATCAGGAGCAGCATTTTAGTGGTCGAGTAGGTCTTCCTGCTGATATTGCCTCTGCATGTGAGTATCTATCGTCCAATGGGGCCGGCTTTATTACTGGAACGAATTTGATAGTGGACGGGGGAATGACGGTGAAAATGATCTATGAATAAGGATGATCGGAATACACTTACTACTTACGTTCTTCCGCAAGAAGATGGGTTAATGGTCAAGGATATTATCTATGGTCGGTTAGATTTGAGTCGGGGCTTACTACGCAGGATGAAACGGGGAGGTGGGGTATACCTCAACGGTAAGCGAGACTTTATTACTCGCAGAGTGACAGCTGGTGATGAGTTAAAGATTGTGTTCTACGATGAGCCTACCACTATGGAACCACAGAATATTCCGCTGGATATCGTTTTTGAAGACGATTATTTGTTAGCCATCAACAAGCCAGCCGGAATGGCAGTTCATCCCACTGGAGCTTATCAAGAAGGTACCCTGGCGAACGCTATCGCTTACTATTGGCAGACCATAGGAATCCGAACGAAGGTGCGCTTAGTTCATCGGATTGATAAGGATACATCTGGACTAGTCTTGGTGGCCAAAGAACCTTACAGTCTCCATGGATTACTGCAGCAGTTAAGTGATGGAAAGTTGGCTCGAGAGTATCTCGCATTAGTAGAAGGTCATCCAAGTCCGTCTCAAGGAATGATCGAAGCTCCCATTGGTCGGTCACTGGATCATGGTGTGAAACGGGCTATACAGGCACAGGGAAAGTGGGCACAGACATACTACGAAACCATTCGCTTTGGTAAGAAGTACAGTCTGTTGCGGGTTAGATTAGGAAGTGGTCGAACCCATCAAATTCGGGTTCATATGGCATCTATAGGTCACCCCCTTGTCGGTGATCCGCTCTATAACAAGCCCATACCACAAGCAGTAGGGCAGGTACTGCACGCGTGGCGTCTTACCTTTTCTCATCCCCGCACCCATCAGGTGATTAGGCTGTGGTGTCCTGTTCCAAAGAATGTGATTACCATGCTTCAGCAGGGAATTTAGTATGGAAATAGGAGATGGATACTGCATGATAAAGATAAATCGTGAGATTCTTTATAAAGGATTTCGTTCCGGGTGTGAGACTACTTGGGAACTGGCAAAAGTCATCATACCCACTGCTGTGTTGGTGGCCTTGTTTAAGGCTAGTGGTCTTCTCAATTGGCTGGCCCATGCTTTTGGTCCTTATATGAGATTTCTAGGTTTGCCAGGCGATGCGGCGCTTGTTTTATTCAGCGGTTACTTTGTGAACTTATATGCTGCAGCTGGCACTATTATTGCTTTAGACTTATCTTTAAGAGAGATAACGATTTTAAGTGTAATGCTTGGGTTTTGTCATTCTCTGTTAGTAGAGTTACCTATAAGCAAAAAAGCAGGAAGCTCAATTACATATATTCTTCTTTTACGATTGGGATGCTCGCTCCTTGCTGGAGTTATCTTAGGAGGGATCTTGTAATGAGTATATTGTGGAATGGGTTTTTACAGGGACTAAGTGGTGTCTGGACCATTGCTAGAGTCGTAATCCCTCTGATGATTGTACTTGAGATTGCTCAAGCCAACAACATTCTGCAGCGGATTAATCATGTTATTTCAAAACCTTTTCGCTGGATTGGGCTGGGGGAGGAAGGAGCTTTCCCATTGGTGGTTGCTATGGTTTTCGGTCTCACATTTGGTTCGGGCGTAATCATTGCTCATATGAGAGAAGGGAAAGTCTCTGATCAGGAAGGGAGAATCATAGGAACCTTTATGGCTCTCTGTCATGCCTTAATTGAGGATACCATAATCTTTATGACACTAGGTGCGCCTTTCCTCTTCCTTATTATTCCTCGAGTCGCGGTGGCTTTTATTGCTTGTATGGTTGTCTATGGAGTTCAACGAAAAAAAGCAGTAGGACGGACTGTCTTGTTGATGGCTTTGATTATGGTTCTTGGTTTTGGGATGTGGGGCCAGGCCCATGCCATGGGTGTGAATGGTGATGTATGGTACATAATGTCCAGTGCAGACAGGTTCGGAACCGATGCACAAGTGAGTTATGGCGGATCTGTTAGTATCCTTGATTTAGGTTCTCTGCAAGCTGGTCTTCGCTGTCAGCTTATTGGAAACCCCAATGATTGGGGGACATTATGGAAATTGTACACAAATCAGCTGGAAAAAGGAAATTGGGACCCAGCGGATCGGTTGTTCATTCAGAATCGTTCAACAGCCTTTGTTGGTGGTGAACTATCTGTATGGGATAATCTCAAACTTTTGGGCAATGTTGGATATGGGGATACGGCGTATGCAGGAAAAGAGGCAGGGTCTGCAGAATTAGATTACGCATTATACAGGGGAATGAGTGTCCAGCTCGGTCTAGTAAGAACAATTAGTCTTGGTTTTGATCTTTTTGGTACGGTGGAATATGCTCCTGCCATGACTAGTATTAGACAATCAGGGTCAGTGAATCATGCATCCCATGCATCTTGGTCAGCTTTGGACATGGGAGCCCGGTTTAGATTGCCATTCATCACAGTGAGGGGCGGTATTCGATGGCAGGGACTTGAGGAATCTGGCTCTATTCAGGAATACGTAGGCTTTTTCCTGGGCGGAGGAATAAGATTCTAGAAATACAAAGAGGAGGACGATGAATGGTTCATCAGAATGGCCAAGGAGGTTTACCCAACCTGCTTGACATAGCAATTCAACAGCTTAATGAAGCAGCCGATCGTTTAGGATTAGATCAGTCTATGCGGCGGATCCTCAGTAAACCTCAGAGAATTTTAACAGTATCTGTGCCAGTACGAATGGACGATGGGTCAGTGGAAGTTTTTGATGGCTATCGGGTACACCACAATTTGGTTCGAGGACCAGCGAAGGGTGGGATACGGTACCATCCGGCAGTAACTATGGATGAAATTGTGGCCCTATCCATGGGTATGACATGGAAATGTGCCGTGGTGAATATACCTTATGGCGGTGCGAAAGGCGGCGTTGTAGTTGATCCCACTAAACTATCTATAGGGGAACTAGAACGTTTGACTAGGCGTTTTACAACGGAGATCAGCATTATTATAGGTCCTGACAAAGACATTCCTGCGCCGGATGTAAACACGAATGCTCAAATTATGGCGTGGATTATGGATACATACAGTATGCATCGGGGATATTCGATCCCTGAAATCGTAACTGGAAAGCCCATTGAAATGGGTGGTTCTCGAGGACGAGTTGATGCTGCGAGTAGAGGCTGTGTCTATACGATTATTGAATTGGCTAAGTGTATTGGCATGAATCTTGAGGGTGCTGCTGTAGCCGTGCAGGGTTATGGAAATGTTGGTTCTAATGCTGCGGTTATTTTAGAAGACCTAGGCTGTAAAGTAATCGCCGTATGTGATGTTTACGGTGGTCTTTATAACGAACATGGTCTGGACACGAAAGCTATAAAACAAACGGTGGCTGAAAAAGGGTCGGTTATTCATTATAAAGGACCAGCGGCGCCCATTACTTCCAGCGAACTTTTGGAACTGCCAGTGGATATTCTGGTTCCAGCCGCTTTGGAAAACCAAATCACAAAAGAAAATGCACCACGGATAAGGGCGAAAATTATTGCTGAAGGAGCAAACGGTCCGACTACTCTAGAAGCAGACAGAATTCTGAACGAAAATGGAATTATTATTATTCCTGATATTCTAGCAAATGCCGGTGGTGTAACCGTTTCTTATTTTGAATGGGTGCAGGGTATCCAAGAGCTATCGTGGACAGAAGAACAAGTGGTAAAGGAAATGAAGAGACGGATGGTCACTAGCTTCCATGAGGTATACAGTCGTGCGCAAGCAGAAAAGGTGGATATGCGATCTGCTGCACACCTGATAGCGGTGGAGCGAGTTGCCCAAACTATTAAGTTGCGGGGGATTTATCCATAAGAAAACGGAGGCTGATCCTCCGTTTTCTTATATTGGGAATGCTTCGAGTGACTTGATCTGCCATCCGGTACTACCGGGAGTGAGCTGGAAATTTACAATTAGACTTGTTCGTGGCGAATGCTGTATTAATAAGGTAAGTCCCACAGGGTCACTGGATGCCATGCGTACGTTCCATGATACGTCCGCGTTAATACTCAGCAGGAAGGTACGGGCTTGATCCCGAGCGGG
>JAAYRO010000180.1 GCA_012518735.1 Bacillota bacterium | reverse complement strand
TGGGTCGATCCCCGCGCATACGGGGTAGCCGTAACACTACACTTGCAACTGTGGTAGAAAGAGGGTCGATCCCCGCGCATACGGGGTAGCCGATTTCTAGGGAGAGATGACGGGGTTCTAAAAGGGTCGATCCCCGCGCATACGGGGTAGCCCCGTGGCAAGACCTCTAACCCCAGCTTTCAATAGGTCGATCCCCGCGCATACGGGGTAGCCTCTTGGAAACAATTCTGTCATTTGCAGTGTTTTCTTTATATTGTATAATCTCATGAGTTATTGCAGGTTGACAGTCCAATAAGTTCTTGATTTTACTATTCGATAACAGCCCCACATTACCCTTCTTTGAAGAATGTGTTCTGTTTGATCTTTAGATACAAGAAGAACGCCCCCACATCGGGAAAAGCGCTCTTCTTGGATAACCTATAGAACAATCACTTCTCTTTTGAAATGCGATAGTTCCTCAGCAGCACCTTTCGTAATGACTATACAGTCCTCGAAACGAAAACCCATCTCTGGAGTGGCTAAGAACATATCTGCATGAAATGTCATGTTTTCCTTTAATACAATATCAGAACTCGTTTCAACAAATGGATATTCACACTCCATCTGGCCACAACCGTGGGCTGGTCCATAAAGAATGGTATCTCCATAACCCCGTTCTTTTATATATCCATGAACCTGTCTGGCCACATCAGAAGCTCGTGTCCCACTCTGCATCAGCTCAATAGTTAGGTTTTCTGCATCACAGCCTAACTGCATGAAATTCCTCATCTCTTGAGTGCATTTACCCAAAACAATGGGGCGGGCAATACTGGTACTGTATCCTGATACTTTTGCACCAATTTGGACATGGATAAATTCGCCTTCCTGGATTTTTCTAAGACTAGGACGGCTTATGGCCTGGATGGAATTGGGACCACTACAGCACCAAATGGGATACCCAATGGCTTCGGCACCTGCATCCAGCATGGCCGCTGTAGCAATGGCCACCACCTGTACTTCTGTCATGCCCGGTTTGATTTTCTCCACAACAGCTTTAAATCCAATTTCAGAGATACGGGCCGATTCCCTCAAACAGGCAATTTCTGCTGCACTCTTAATCAGCATGACCTCTCTTACAATGTAGTCCGCATCGATGACTTCGCTGTCACCGAGGGCCCTCTGCATATCTGTATAAATCGTATGTGGGAACATGTGAAAGCCAGCAATTCCAAGCCGTTTTGTGGGATACTCAGCAAAAACGTCATCCCATGTAGAAAGGTCAGCCCCTGGATATTCTGGCTGTGCCGACTCACGGAAGTCAGTTAAGCGCAGTATCTTAGATATTTTCGATCGACTGCTGGCATAAGTTAGACTTTCAGGACCGATTAATAATGCCGGCTCTCCTGATACAGGAATGAATACAGCTGTTGTTTCAAAACTTGGCCAATAATCGGCGAAGTATCGTACATAAGCAGGTTCTGCCTCATGGGAAAACGCGATTAGAGAATCAATATTCTCCCGTTCCATGATCTTTTGGACCTTATTAACCCGTTCCTGGAATTCGCTTACTGGTATTGCAGTTGTCATTCATCTCTTCCCTTCTCTGAGAAGGGGTCCTTCTAGGACCCCTATTCATGTCCTCTAATTCGTCAAAGATTCCTGTGTTACAAGTTCAAGTGGGAGTAAAATCTGTTCTGGTAAGGTTTCACCGTTGAGGTACTGGAGAGCGGCATTAATGCCCATTATCCCCAGTTTGTAAGGGGAACCTTCTACTGTTGCATCCATCTCACCAAGGCGAACTGCATCTTTAGCCTCTGGATCTGCGTCAAATCCAACAACAATGATCTGTCCCTGCTTCTGCGCCGCTTCAATGGCCCGCAGTGCTCCGAGAGCCATCTCATCGTTTTGAGCAAAGATTGCGTCCACATCTGGGTGAGCCTGCAGCAGGTTTTCTGTAACGTTCATGCCTTCCACTCGATTGAAATTGGCGGTCTGTTTAGCCAACATCTTCATTCCCTCATACTGACTAATGACTTCTTCAAATCCTTGGGCCCGATCCCGTTGGGCAGAACTTCCCATAACGCCTTCCAGCATAATAACATTTCCTTTACCGTTAAGACGATCCACTACGTATTCACCAGCAGCTCGGCCGCCAGCCACGTCGTCCACACCAATAAAGGTTAGAACCTTGTCCGAGTTCACAGTACGGTCAATGGTAATTACAGGGATATTAGCTCTATGAGCTGCTTCAACAGCAGATACAAGTACGTCAGAATCAACAGGAGCTAGAAGCAGAAGATCTGGTTTCCGGGTAATAAGGTCTTCTACCTGGGACAGCTGCTTAGCAGCACTATCTTCTGCATTGGTTACAACTAGTCGAACCTGAGCCTCTTTGGCAGCTTCCC
>JAAYRO010000028.1 GCA_012518735.1 Bacillota bacterium | reverse complement strand
TCGAAGTGTTCATAGGGACGGGTGAGATTTAAGATGATGTCCACCTCTGGATCGGCGAAAGCATCATACATGGTTTCATAGATCTTGGGAATATTGTATTTCACTGCAGCAGTTTCTGCCCGCTCCCTGATCAAGTCGCACACACCTACAACTTCAATCTGCTTGAAAAGCTTAGTTAAGTTCTCGAGATAAATGCCGCTTATATCTCCCACCCCAATAAACGCAACTTTGGTTGTATCCATACATTCTCCTCCTTCACATTTATTGCAGTTTACTAGATCCTAAATTGAACAGACCAGACCTCGTTTTTCTGCTGAGGATTGAAATGCCAACTCAATAATTTTCATAACCCGTAGAGCCTCCTGTGATGTTACAAGCAGTTCAGCTCTGCCGTCCATCGCTTTTAATAGGTTGTGGTAGAAAATATCTGCAGAAGAGAACTGGTGATATTCATTTCCATGGGCATCTTTTATCTCTGGTAGGGGTTTTTGCACCGTAGTGTTCACTGGACGGGGCGCCATGGTTCGTGTTGGTCCAGCCGCTGTGTAAACAATATCATTGTCCCATTTGAGGGCCTTACGATCTGCTAATTGCACGATTTTGCCTTCACATTCCCAGTTTTCCACTATAGCCGTACCATCTGCACCAGAAACATGCCAGCGAGGCAGAGGGATAAAACAGTTAGTAGCAATCTCTACCAGCATGGAAAGTCCGTCTTCAAAACTAAGGAGTACTTTAACATTGTCATCTACTTCTTGGGCATGAACATTAAAGAGATGGGCTGTAACTGAGGTCACTTTGCCAGAATTCAGCAAAAGAGCCTGATCAATTAAGTGAACACCCCAGTCATAGAGCATACCTCCACCGTTAATTTTGTAATCGCGCCACCCATGTAAAAAGACACTTGAGCCATTCACCCGGCTTTCAATAAAGTAAGGTTGGCCAATGGTACCTGTTTCTAAAATGGTTTTTACTGTTTGAAAATCTTTGTCCCAGCGGCGATTCTGGTGGATAGTAAATAGACCTTGAGAGCGCTTCTCTGCTTCCATGATCTCAACTAAATCGGAAGCATTAAGGACAACGGGCTTTTCACAGACTACGTGTTTACCAGCTTCTAGTGCCTGTAAGATATAGTCTTTGTGTGAATCATTGGGAGTAGCAATGATCACTAAATCGATGGTCCGATCGGAAAAAAGCTCTTGCGGTTCTTTATAAATATGCAGAGCGTATTTTAAGGCTTCTTTTCGGGCTTCTTCTCGTATATCATAAATACCAGTGACTTTCAGCCCATCGATCTGCTTCGTAATGGCGTTGTAATGCCACTTACCCATTCCGCCAAACCCAATAATTGCTGCATTGTACATCAATAGAACCTCCTCCATTAGCCGTATGTTTTTTAATAGAATAGTCCATTTTATATAATACTCGATTGCATATAGCAATTCCTCTACCCTTTATATTATAATATTATCATTCATTTAACCCTGTTTTGTCCCCATATTTTTACGCGGTTTCCTCCTGGTTGGAGACATGTTTTTATTGTTTGTCTCTTACATCTATTGTCAGCAAAACTACAGAACTATGGGGAAGGCAAATTTCAAAGCCGTCATTGAGTAGTTCAATATTGCCGAATTCTTTCGGTCTTACTCTATTCTTTTCTTCAAACGTGTTATGAGCGTTCAACGCATCGGAAGTTAATATTCTTCCTGTAACATTGGATATATTAGACTTTATGCTGTTAAACACGCATCGAAGTTTGACGTTTTTATCATGTCTTAAATTGCACAAGGAAACATTGACTTCTCCTTCGTCGGTCATTGACGCTGAAGCGGTTACTGCAGGAATACTATCGTTTTCCACTTCATAGTCTTCACTAACTAAGTTGAAATCTAATAGTTGAGCATCCTGATGGACCTTATACATTTCGAAAACATGATAGGTAGGAGTAAGTAACATCTCTTCCTCCCGAGTTAGAATCACTGCTTGCAGCACATTTATTGTCTGAGCAATATTCGCCATCCGAACGCGATCACAGTGATTATTAAAGATATTTAGGGTGACGCCGGCAATTAGGGCATCTCTTAAAGAGTTTTGTTGATACAAAAAGCCTGGATTTGTCCCTAGTTCTACATCATGCCATGCTCCCCATTCATCAACAATTAGAGCAACCCGCTTCTCTGGGTCATATTTATCCATTATGGTACTATGTTTTCTAATTAATTCTTCCATATAAAGAGCCTTCTTTAGTGTGACAAACCATTCTTCGCTGGTAAAATCAAGAGCAGACCCTTTGTTTGCTCTACCACCAGGGAAGACATAATAATGCAGACTTAACCCATCCATATATTCTCCGGCCCTTTTCATTAGTACATCTGTCCAATTATAGTCATCAACACTAGGACCGCAAGCAATCTTATAAATTCTATTACGACTATAATCTCTCACATAGGTCTGATATCTCCTATAGAGATCGGCGTAATATTCTGGTCGCATTCTTCCGCCGCAGCCCCAATTTTCGTTACCGACACCGAAATATTTCAATTTCCAGGGCTCTTCCCGACCATTTTCTTTTCTCCATGTCGTCATGGGAGATTCGCCGTCAAAAGTCATATATTCAACCCACTGCTGCATCTCATGAACAGTCCCACTTCCCACATTACCACATATATATGGCTCTGCCCCTAACTGTTCGCAGAGATCGAAAAATTCATGTGTACCAAAATGATTATTCTCTACGACACCACCCCAGTGAGTGTTGATCATTCTAACTCGCTTCTCTCTCGGTCCCACACCGTCTTTCCAGTGATATTCATCAGCGAAGCAGCCGCCTGGCCACCTTAGAACAGGTATCCTAATCTTCCGTAAAGCTTCAACGACATCATTTCGAATGCCCCTAGTATTAGGTATTGGTGAATCCTCTCCTACCCAGTAACCTTCATAGATACATCTCCCAAGATGTTCAGAAAAATGACCATAGATGTTTTTATCAATCTTTCCTCTTTTGATGTCAGCGTTTAATATTAGTCGGTTCACTTTACCGCCCCTTTATATGTTCATTAGATTTCACTGATATAGATGGCATCTTACATTTCTTCCGTCTATTTTCACACTTTCCGGTTCACACCGTGTACAGATATCCTTTACTTCGGGACATCTCCCCGCGAATTTACATCCCTTTCTAGCAAACTCGCTGCTCTCCATATCGCTTAAGACGATATCTTCCTTCCACTTTTTAGTTGGGTCAGGTGATGGAACAGAATCTATCAACATTTTAGTGTAAGGATGCAGGGGATTACCCAACACACTTTTAGTAGGGCCAATTTCAACGATATACCCTCTTAGCATAATTGCAATCCGATCACTAACGTAGTACGCTGTGGCTAGATCATGGGTTATATAAATGATGCTGACGTTTTCTTTTTCTTTTAGACTCTTAAATAAATTTACAATAGACATCCTTAAAGAAGCATCAATCATGGACACTGGCTCGTCTGCAATCAGCAGTGAAGGCTTGGTGATTAGAGCTCTCGCAATCGATGTTCTTTGCAGCTGTCCCCCTGACATTTCACTAGGATATTTATCTTTGATCTCTGCCAGAGAAAGACCTACTAACTCTAACGATTCCTTAACCCGTCGATGTTCGTCCGCGCCAGGCATACGATAATTTTTTTCCGTTTCGTAAAGATACGAATCTATTTTTTTTAGGGGATTAAAGGTTTCAAAGGGGTTTTGAAAAACAGGTTGAACATCCTTCATAAATTCCATTGACCCTTTAATATTCGAAATTTTTTCGCCTTTATATACTACATTACCGGAAGTAGGTTCTTCAAAACCCAATATTAATTTGGCCACTGTCGATTTTCCACTACCGCTTTCTCCAGCCAACGTAAATATTTCAGGTTTATCACGCTCCAGCGATAGTGAGACCTTATTCACAGCCACCAGTCTAGTTTTACTAAATCCCTGACCTCTTATAAAGACTTTACTTAGATCATTTATATCAAGTAGCTTTGAATGACCATGTCCGAATTCGACTGTATTTGATCGGAAATTCTTTGAACGAACTCTCATCTAGAACCCCCCTCATGAAAACAAGCTACCCGGTGGCCTTTTTCTATTTCGATTAATTGCGGTTCTTCCTTGCAGCATAGTTCTGTAGCTTTTGGACATCGAGGATGAAATCTACACCCAGGCGGAACATCTACTAAAGAAGGTGGAGCACCTGGAGCACTTTCGCGTTCTGATTCATCACCTATTTTTGGCAGCGACTTTAACAACATTGTGGTGTACGGGTGTTTTGCGTCATGAAATATTGTGTGAGCGTCTGCTTCTTCAACAATTTTACCTGCATACATAATCGCAAGTCGATCACATAGATTGGCGTGAATGGCCATGTCATGAGTCACCATAATTATAGTGTTGTGCTGTTCTTCGTTGATTTTCTTTATTAGCTGAACAACTCCCCTCTGAACCACTACATCTAAAGCAGTTGTGGGTTCATCAGCAAAAATAATGTCGGGCTTTAAAATCGTGGCTAAAGCGATTATGACTCTCTGTCTCATTCCACCTGATAACTGATGGGGATATGCGTGCATTATATCCCAGTCCAGTCCTAATGCACTTAAGTGTTCCCTTACCATTTCGTTAAACTGTGCTTTATTGTTTATTTCAAAATGTACACTGACAAAGTCCTGAAAAGATTTTTCTATTCGCTTCACAGGATTTAACACATTCATTGAGGCCTGAGGAATGCTGGAAATATGGGTACCTCTGAGCTGTCTTCGTTGTTTGTCATCCTTTAGAGACAGCATATTTAATTCATTATCATCAAACTTGTAAATTACCTCTCCATCAAGAATCCTTAAGGGCGGCTTAGACAACCCACTGACAACCTTCAGCAAACTAGATTTGCCACAACCAGATTCTCCTGCAATACCATATATTTCATTTTTGTGTACCTGAAACGAAACTTCATCAACTGCTCTGACTCGGCTTATGCGACCATATCTATCTGTAATATAGTAGGCTTTCAAGTCCCTCACATCTAATACGGGCACAATCTCACTCTCCTTTTATCATCCGCACTCTTGTTCTTGGATCAAGATAAGTACTAATACTAGTGGAAATAAAATATAGAGAAATTATCAAAACAACACAAATAACGATTGGTGTCAGAATCCAATGCCACATCTCCAAAAACACGGCCTGGTATTGCTGTGCCCAATAGATCATGGTACCGATGGTAGGGGTATTGAGGCTGGAAAGCCCTAGAACGGATAATGTAACCTCCATACCTATTACCCAAACTATGTTGTTAATTACCGTCGCCATAATAAGGGGGATAATATGAGGTAAATGCTCTTTAATAATTATCCTAGTTGGTTTCATCCCGGATAAAACTGCCGTTTTAGTAAACTCCCTTTCCCGTATACTTAGAATTTGAGAACGCAAAAGTCTAGCGTCATTTGCCCATCCAAATAACCCAAGAATTATCCCCAAAACAAAGATATCTAAAGATGCCCTGAGTATACTAGATACTAGAATTAAGAGTGGAAATAGGGGGATAATGATGAAACTATCCGTAATCGTCATTATGACACGGTCAACGGTACCTCCCATATATCCTGCCAGCAGTCCTAAGATAATGGCTATGATTCTGGAAACCAATGCTGCAATCAATCCCAGCAATAGGGAGTTTTTAACTGCGGCGGTAGCTTTCCAAAATATATCCTGGCCCATTGAATTAGTCCCTAAAGGATATTTCAAACTCGGAGACAAGTCTCGAGGAACAACATTCCAAGTACTCAAGTCATAAGGTGAAAATAACGAAACAAAGGAGATTATTATAAAAAACACCATAATTGAAAATCCAAACCTGAATTTCTTATCGTGTCTAAATAGGTCCTTGATAGCTCTAACCATTTTCCTCCCCCTTATTGATACCTAATTCGTGGATCTAATAATGGATAAATCATATCTACAATAAACATAGCAGTAGAAACGGCTACTATTGAAAAGATATTGATTCCCATGATTAAGTTGTAGTCTTCCGCGATTATTGCATTATACAGCAAACTCCCTATGCCTGGATATGAGAACACTATTTCGGTAATCAGGGCACCCCCGAAGATAAAGCCTATGTTTATAGCTAATCCCGTTAGCTGGGGCATAATAGCGTTTGGTATAATATAATGAAGAATGATTTTTGTTTTCGATAATCCCGATGCTTCAGCGTATTCTACGTAACCTTCTTCAACGATATTAGAGGCCACATTCCTCATCTGCAAAAACCAACCGCCTATACCCAAGATTACTAATGACATTAAAGGTAAAAAAGCATGTCTTAAAAGATCGAGAATAAATCTAGAATTGAACCCTATTTTGGTTCCCATGCTGTAACCTCCAGCCATAGGAAAGATAGGAAAAACAAAAGCAAATAAAATAACAAGTGCAAGGGCCATTATATAATAGGGAATTGGCCTAATCCCCATAGCCAATATTTCTATCACTTTTGTAAGCTTTGAATCGGGATAAAATGCAGTTACTGCACCCAGAATAGTCCCGATTATCCATGATAGTAATAAATTTACTGTTAGTAATCCAACAGTCCATGGTAATGATGACTTCAGTAATTCTACAACCGGTGTGGGGAATTGAGAAAAAGATGGACCAAGATCGCCTGAAAACAACCTTTTCCAGTAGGCAGCATATTGTTCAAACATACTTCCTTCTAGTCCATACAACTCCGCTAGACTTTCTCTTAAACCTTCCATAGCGGCAGGATCTAAATACTGGCCTTGAGCGGTCATTTGGCTGAGACGACTTTCAATAGGATCAGAAGGCATTAAGCGGGGAATAAAAAATATCATATTCATACCTACGATTAAGACGACCAAATACTGGATGAATCTTGGTAAAAAATATCTTCTAAACAAAGCCATTCCCTCCTTAAGTATTCAATATTTGGGCGGTGCTGCTTAAGTAGTCAGCGCTCCAACCAAGTATTGATGAGGTGCTAGGATGTTCGCTATTATTCTATTAAGGATTTTAGCTTTTCGATGACTTTTTTGGGCTTAGTTGAAAGATTTGCCTCGAGAAGTCAGCGGGAGTCACAATAATGAGGAAATGAATTCTCGGGGAGCTCAATCAAGGAAGTCCATGCAGCATTGGTTTGACCTTGGCCGTATACACTTGGCCTTCAAGCTGCCTTCGGATTCTTGTTTGCAGAGCGACTCTTACGAGGAAAAGGTCGTCCAGCAAGAAATGACCAATTGTTCATACCTATTAATCTTTTGGCGAACTACTTTTCTGCACCAAATTATGGACCACGACACAGCACACAATTCTTAATAAGGGCCCCCTCCTTCCTAGAAAGAAGGGGGCCTTCTTCGTCTTTAGCTTATTTTCTGCCAGTAGGTTTTAAGGAAGGCAGCATGAACTTGAAATTCGGCCAGTGATACCAGGGAACACCATAGGGGTTTTCTCCTGTGGGATAATTTTCCCAATAGTATGTGTCAAGTCCCATAAATCCTGGAAAAGAAGCTACACTAACTCCAGGTTGCTCCTCAACTAATAACTTAGCTGCCTCAATTCCCAGCTCAATGATCCTAGAAGAGTCGTAATCTGTATTTTCCATGTCCTCAATAATTCGATCCATTTCTTCGCTAGTCCACCTTGACTGGTGACCAACTATTTTCTCACCTAGGGGTTTAAAGTACGAGGATTTGAAGACACTAAACGCCCTGTACAAATCTAGTCCTGCACCAAATGGCTCTGCCGCGGGCTGACCTCCTACTACTTCGAAGTCACCATAATCTGTCAACGCAGTAACCTGTTCTGTAGGTCTTGCGTCAGCGTCTATTCCAAACGTCTTCCATTGGTTGGCAACAGCAAACGCCCATTTGAAGGATGGATTTGTGGAATTTGTGAGAGAGACAACATCGATTTTCCACGGAGTACCATCAGGTAACAGCCAGCGACCGTTACTGTCCCGAGTAAAACCATTCTTTTCCAATAGTTTAGCTGCTATATCAGGAGAATACTTCCACCAACCATACCCAAACATTTCCCTTATCTCCTGATCCGTTTCAGGTACGTCATATCCTCTTTCTTTAGCTGCTTCAGCCATTTCAAACGGTAAGTTAGGATTATATGGTTTGAATTTTTCCCCATCTACATCAATGGTATAGTCCTCTAACCAGGGCTGCAGTTTGTCATAATACTCATAGTACGGTAACAGGGCTGGAATGTAAGCTGGTGAAAAGGCAACTGCGCCGTCATAGGCGATCGATGCCATTTCTTTAGCATCCAATGCTAGATTTAGTGCCCAACGAACCTCTTTGTTGTCGTAAGGTTCCTTTAGAGTGTTGAAAGAAACTCCCGTTAAGCATGGATGCAGCAATTCCGCCCAAGGAAAACCATCGTAGTACCCACGGGCATACTCGTTTCTGCTCACAACAACCTTTAGAGCTTCTGGAGTTAAGTCAGCCATGTCCAATTCATGATTAACCTGAGCCATAAGCTTTTTGGAAGCGTCTCCATGATGCATAAACTGAATATATTTTGGAGCAGGCTTGCCATACATTATTCCTGTTGCTGTTTTATCCCAATCTTCCCTACGTTCCCATAGGAACCAATAACCAGCCCTATCATAATCTACAAGCTTATAGGGACCTGTTCCAACAGGTGGATTAAACTTAAATCTTACAGGGTCTTCTTGTTGTTCGAAAATATGTTTTGGTAAAAACCTACATGCTCCCCAACGATCCAAAAAATCATAATGGAAACGAGAATTTCTTCTCGTGAGCTCAAATACTACTGTATAATCATCTGTTTTGTAAACCTTTTCTATATTTTGGTTAAACTGTGTGTTATAGCTCATTCCTGGATGTGCCATAAGGAGTTCAACAGTATAAACAACATCATCTGCTGTAAATGGAACACCATCACTCCAGGAGATGCCTTCCCTTAGTTTCACAGTAAGTTCGGTGAAATCATCATTATACTGCGGTCCTGATTCTGCTAGTACATTTATTATCTCACCAGTAACATAATCTGCCATCCATAAGGGTTCAAATAGCAGCTGCTGAATGCCCCTATCAGGATTTCCGCCACCGCCCCAAACATTATAGTTTTCCGGGTCATTTACTTTACCTAAAAGAAGGTCCACGATGAGTGTTTCATTACGAGATGGACTTACAGCTAAAACCGAACATGATAGTGCCAGAAGTAGAAACAAAGCTGTTACTAGAACTATGCTTTTAGATTTCACGTTTTTCCTCCTCAATAATTTTGATTTTTGCAGTCCAGCAATTGCCCCTTTGTATTCATATATCACTCCTTTCATGAATTATGATAGGCTTTGCATACGATGAAATCACTCCTCCAAACCCCTTAACTGACACGAATCGAAAGTCTGCACTATTGCATTGTAGGTGTTATCCATATGCTTCCGCATTATCTCTGAAGCCTGTTGAGCGTCACCTGAAATGATGGCTTGAAGGATTTTTTTGTGGTCGTTTATCCCCCTCTCGCGCGCACCCTCATATGTCACTATTTCTAGTTGTTGATTAACAAGCAAAACATCGATGGCATCGAATATTTTGATAATAACCCGATTCTTCGTGCATAACGCTATCTGACGATGGAACATGTGGTCCGCCTGCGCAAATAGGGCTAAATCGTCTTTTGAGCGTATCATGCACTCAAAAAGAGATTCCAGTCTTCTTAGCTCATCGTCTGAAGCACGAACAGCTGCCAAACCAGCGGTCCCCACTTCAATCATTCTTCTGACCTCCATAATAGCTAGAAGATCCTCTCTCTCCCCAATCAACGCGAACCCTAAAGGCGACAACAGTTCTTCTAAATTGGGAGAAGAAACATAGTTCCCTTCGCCCTGCCTCATCTCTATAAGGCCCATTGAACCTAATTGTCGGAGTGCTTCGCGCAATGAAGAACGGCTCACGCC